>JAEWQT010000161.1 GCA_023399105.1 Pseudomonadota bacterium
CATGCCGGCGGCACTGTAACTGAAAAATTCGTAGGGTTTGAAGACCGGTATCGGCTCAATACGGCCACGCGGACGATTCTGGGTATCTTCCATAAACTTACGCAAATCGGCAGTATCGGAATTGCCCGAACAGCCCACCAGAGTCAACGTCAGCACAGGCAACAGCAGCAGTCGGATCATTTCTTCTTACCTCCGCGGGCTGGTGCCGGCTCATCACCACTGTACTGATAGGTTTTGGCCAGAATTTTCATTTTCAGGCCGTTTTCTTTGCCAGCCCCATCAATCGCAAAATCATGCAGTGTGACAATCCGCGGCAGAGAGGCTACCGAAGAAACAAATGCACCCATTTCATGATAGCCACCCACCACTTCGATATTAATTGGCAGCTCCATGTAGAACTCTGTGCGGGTCATTTTTTGTGGATCAATGGTATTCAGCTGCAGGCCAGCACTGAGAGCGGCGGCACTGATGTCGTCAATCAGCCCCGGTACTTCCGTATCACGCGGCAACTGCTTCAGCAATGAACCAAAGCCTTCTTCCATTTCCGCCAGCTGGGCTTTGTAAGCATCCAGATTCGCGACCCGGAATGCCTTGTTCTCATAATCTTTTTTCAGCGTTACTTCGCGCTGCTCAGCACTGGTCAGAGTGCTCATCTGATCAGCAATTAACGCAAAATAACCACCGGCCAATACTGCAATAAAAATCAGTGCACAGAAAACAATCTTGCCGGGCAAAGGCCAGGAACCCATGTTTTCCCAGTCAATATTATTCAGGTCATCCAGCTGAAACTCATTCAGCTTAGCCATCATGGCTTTCACATCAGGCTTGTTTGGCTCGGCCATTTTTTATTCCTCTTCCGCCTTTGGCTGAACGCGCTTCATGGAGATCTCAAAGTCCCAGGCACTCTCACTTTTTCCCTTTATGAAAACCAGAGTCGGATCATCGAACCAATCCGACTGAACAAAATTACGCATCAATGCCGATACACGGTTATGGGACTTGGCCACGCCTTTGATATTGACGTCGGTACCTTTGACGGTTACAGCACTGAAATACAGATCTTCCGGCACTGCCCGTACCATTTCATCAAAGACGCGCACGATGATGGGACGGTTACCCTGCAAGGCCTGGATCAATTCCATACGCTCAATCAATTGCTGACGGGTTTCACGCAGCGCACTGATTTCGGCAATTTTGGCATCCAGCACTTTGGTTTCAGTGGTAATAAAGCTGTTACGGCGGTTCTGGTTATCAATGGCATCGCTGTAGTAGCCATGCACCGAGAACACAATAAAACCGGCCACCAGCATCACCAGACCAATGACACCGTAAAATTCCTGCTGGCGTTTCTGGCGACGCTCGGCGCGCCATGGCAGAAGGTTAATATTTGCCATTATCAAAACTCCTCATAGCCAGACCACAGGCAATCATCAGCGATGGTGCGTCGCTGTTGAGCAGGTTCGGGTTTACCTTCTGCGATAACGTCATATTAACGAACGGATTGGCCACGATGGTGGCAATTCCCATGGCATCCTGAACCTGATCGGCCAGATGGGGAATGGATGCGGTACCGCCCGCCAGAATGATGTAGTCGACATCATTAAACTGACTGGAGGAATAAAAAAACTGCAGCGAACGACTGACCTGTTGCACCACCGCACGACGGAACGGCTCCAACACTTCGGTTTCGTAATCATCCGGCAACCCGCCTTCGATCTTGGCCCGGCTGGCCTCCTCTTCACTGAGGCCATAACGCCGCATAATATCTTCGGTCAGCTGACGCCCGCCAAACAACTGTTCGCGGGTGTAGATAGACTTGCCTTCATGCAGGATGCTGAGAGTGGTCATGGTGGCGCCGACATCAATAATGGCGACAGTATCAATGTCATCGTCATCCAGCTGCCCCTGCAGCAATGAGAACGCGCGCTCAGTACAGAACGCTTCGACATCAACCACTCCGGCTTCAAGATTGGCGTATTCGGCTGCATCTTTGCGGCGTTCCACAGTTTCAGAACGACAAGCTGCTAACAATACATCAACCATATCGTTACCACCGGCAGACGGCCCCTGCACTTCCCAGTCCAGTGCCACTTCTTCCAGTGGGTAAGGGATATACTGATCCGCTTCGGCACGAATCTGGAAATCCATTTCGTCATCGCTGAGATTGCCGTTCATCTGCACCACTTTGGTAATCACCGCAGAACCGGCTACGGCAATGGCTGCCCGCCGGGCACTGGCACGGGAACGCGCCAGGGCACGCTTGATGGCCTCACCAACGGCTTCATCATTATTAATGCTTTGTTCAACAATGGCATTAGGCGGCAGGGATTCGCACGCATAGGCTTCAACCTGATATCTTCCATTATTGTGACTCAGTTCAAGAATCTTAACTGACGTCGAACTGATATCGACCCCCAGCAAGGCCTTGCTCTTCTTCTTAAACAGGTTGGCCAGCACGACAAATCCCCTTGAAAATCGCGAACTTGCGCACGCAAGCTCACTCAGTTCCTATATAGTCGAAGTCATTATAAGCACATTCCTATTAAAAGAACAAAAAAGCCTTATAATGCCGCAACCCGCATATTCACTGGCTTTCTGAGGCATCTGGCAATCTTTTTTATGACTGTTCTGAAACCCCTTCTGCGCTTTTTGGCCTGGTTCATCCTGTCTGTTGTTTCCGCAGTAGGTATCGCCGCCTGTGGTATCTATATTTATCTTGCTCCGGAGCTCCCCGACCCGGATGAATTACGCCGCATTGAATTACAAACCCCGCTGCGGGTTTACAGCGCCGATGGCAAGCTGATCAGCGAGTTTGGCGAAAAACGCCGCAACCCACTCAGCTATACGGAAATCCCGCCAAGTTTTATCAATGCCCTACTGGCCTCGGAAGATGACGGCTTCTTTGAACACATTGGTATTGACTTCAAAGGCCTGGCACGGGCGGCCATCGAGCTGATCCGCACCGGTGAAAAACGCTCTGGCGGCAGCACCATTACCATGCAGGTTGCCAAGAACTATTACCTCAGCTCAGAAAAAACCTTCACCCGCAAGTTTACCGAAATCATGCTGGCACTGGAGATTGAACAATATCTCAGCAAGCAGGAAATTCTCGAGCTGTACATTAATAAGATTTACCTGGGCAAGCGCGCCTACGGCATCGAAGCCGCCGCTCAGGTGTATTACGGCAAAAGCATTCATGAACTGAATCTGGCACAAATCGCCATGATTGCCGGCCTGCCACAGGCGCCTTCAGCCGCCAACCCGATCAACAACCCGCGTCGCGCCATTGACCGTCGTAATTATGTACTGGCCCGAATGCTGACCCTGAATATGATTACCCAGGATGAATTTGATCAGGCCGCCCGCGCGCCAGTAACTGCTCGCTACCATGGCCCGACGTCCGAAGTTATCGCCCCCTATGTGGCCGAAATGGTACGGCGTGAAATGGTCGCCCAGTACGGCGATGCCGCTTATACCGCCGGCTTCCGCGTTTATACCACCGTAGATTCCACCAGCCAGACGGCTGCCAACCGTGCGTTACAGAGCGGCCTGCTGAAATACGATCGCGACCATGGCTGGCGGACCCCAAAACCACTGGCCCCCCTGCACAAGCTGGAGGTCAGTGATTCACCAGAGTTACAGGAATGGCTGAACAAGGCCGATGCCAGCCACGACATTGACTGGCCAGCGACCCTTGACGACTGGAACAGCCGCTTACTGGCCCGTGATGATATGGGGTTAATTGCTCCGGCCATTGTTACCCGAATCATGCCCGAAGGCGCCTGGGTACTGCAGCAATCCGGCGAGCGCTGGTTACCCTTCAGCGCCATGCTGTGGGCCAAGCCCTATATCAACGTTAATGTCATCGGCGCCGAACCCACCAGCCCCGCCGATGTTCTGCAGGTGGGCATGGAAATCTGGATTGAAGAAACCAGTGACGGCCCATTACTGGCACAGCTGCCGGAAGTGGAAGGCTCGCTGGTATCACTGCGACCAGAAGATGGTGGCATTCAGGCCCTGGTCGGTGGTTTCTCACCGGGCAGCAACCAGTTTAACCGCGCCATTCAGGCCGATCGCCAACCCGGCTCGGCGTTCAAGCCCTTTATCTACAGTGCCGCCCTGGCGCACGGCTTTACGCCGGCCAGCATCATTAATGATGCGCCGGTGGTGTTTGAAGATGCTGGTCTGGAAGCGACCTGGCGTCCAGAAAATAACAGCGGCAAATTTTATGGCCCTACCCGCCTGCGCGAAGCGTTGTATCGCTCACAGAACCTGGTTTCTATCCGCATTCTGAATCAGGTCGGACCGCACCGGGCCATTCGTTACATGGAACCTTTCGGTTTTCCGCGCCATAAACTGAACGCTGATCTGTCACTGGCGCTCGGCGCCTCGGCGGTGACGGCCATGGAGCTGGCCACCGGGTACGCCGTACTGGCCAATGGTGGTTACGCGGTGCAGCCCTATCTGATTGAACGCATTGAAGACGACAACGGCCAGCGACTGTTTACCGCCAACCCGGCCCGGGTGTGTCCGGATTGTTCAGACACCGCAGTGGTGGCCGAAGATACACCCGGCCCGGCAACACCCCCGGAGCCAGCCCATAACATTGCCCCCCGGGTTATGGATGAACGCGTGCATTATCTGATGATCAGCATGCTGAAAGACGTGGTACGCCTCGGAACCGGCCAGCGGGCACTGGTACTGAACCGCGACGACCTGGCCGGGAAAACGGGCACCACCAACGACCAGAAAGATGCCTGGTTCGCCGGCTTCAGTCCGGATCTGGTCACCACAGTCTGGGTTGGGTTTGATCAGCCGGTCACATTGGGACGCTGGGCCTTCGGCAGTAATACTGCCTTGCCGATCTGGGTCGATTACATGGCCACAGCACTGGCGGACAAACCGGCGCGACCATACGAACAACCGGCAGGGATCGTCAGCGTACGCATCGATCCGGTGACCGGATTGCTGGCGGCACCGGGTCAACCGGATGCAATTTTTGAGTACTTCCGCGAAGAGGATGTACCGAAAGAGTTGGCTCGCCCGGCACAGTCATCAGGCAATGGCCCGGAGCAACAAGCCCCGGCTGAAATGATCCCGGAGCAGTTGTTTTAGCGCGCCTGCCGTTGAGGGTCAGGCGTTAAGGGTTCTGCGTGCTCCGCGTAAAATTGCACAGCACGCGGAGCGTGCTTACATATCCACCAGCTTGCCGGGGTTCATAACATTGTTCGGGTCGAACACCGCCTTCACCGCCTTCATGTAGGCAATTTCGGCTTCGGAACGGGTGTACGGCAAGTAGGCTTTTTTGGTCATACCCACGCCGTGCTCCGCTGAGATGGAACCGTCGTATTTCTGCACGATTTCCATCACCCACTTGCTGACCTTATTGCAGCGCGGGAAGAACTCTTCTTTCGGCAGCGCATCCGGTTTGAGGATGTTGAGGTGCAGGTTACCGTCACCGATATGGCCGAACCAGATAATCTCGAAATCCGGGTATTCGCGGGTCACGACTTCATCAATCTCGCGCAGGAACGGCGGCACCTTGGAAACCACCACAGAGATGTCGTTTTTGTACGGCGTCCACTGCGCGATGGTTTCGGAAATGTCTTCACGCAGGCGCCACAGATTGGCCGCCTGAGTTTCGCTCTGACTGATCACACCATCGACCACCCAGCCATTTTCCACGCACTGCTCGAACAGGCTCATGGACAGGTCCATATCGGCGTCGGTAATGGCTTCAAATTCGATCAGAGCATAGAAATCAGCATTACTTTCGAACGGCGCCGGCACATCACCACGGGCCAGAACTTTGCTCATGGCTTTATCGGAGAAGAACTCAAACGCGGTCAGATCCATGCTGGACTGGAACTGGTTCAGCACTTTCATCACGTCGTCCAGCTCCGGAATCGCCAGCACCAGCACGGTGAGGTTTTTCGGCGGACGGGTTAAACGCATGGTCGCTTCAGTAACAAAACCCAGGGTTCCTTCGCCACCGATAAACAACTGGCGCAGGTCGTAACCGGTGTTGTTTTTCAGCAGGTCTTTGTTCAGCTGCAGAATATCGCCCTTGCCGGTGACTACGGTTAAGCCCGCCACCCAATCACGGGTCATACCCCAGCGGATGACTTTGATACCACCGGCGTTGGTGCCGATGTTGCCACCAATCTGACTGGAACCAGCAGACGCAAAATCCACCGGGTAGAACAACCCCTGATCTTCGGCATAAGTCTGCAGCTGCTCGGTAATGACACCAGCGCCGCATTTAACGGTACGGTCAACGGCGTTGAATTCCGAAATCTGATTCATGTAATCAAACGCCACCACCACTTCACCATTTGCAGCCACGGCACCGGCACTCAGGCCAGTACGGCCACCGGAGGGCACAAGTTGCAGGCCATGCTCATTAGCCAGCAGCACAATATCACGCGCCTGCTCGGTGGTTTTCGGGAACACAATGGCGCTGGGCTTAGGCTCGTACACCTTGGTCCAGTCTTTGCCGAAGGTTTGCAGGGAATCGGCATCGGTACGGACTTTGTCGCTACCAACAATGGCCGACAGGCGTTCGATCAGGGCGTCTTGGGTCAGGGCAGTCATGGGAATCCCGCTCAGAATGAATGCTTTTCACCTCAAACTGAATAATCTTCGCGATGAAAACGGGGTTTGAGGCTCACGTTAACAGGCCGGCTATGCTAGCATACGCGCCTTATTTTTCGGAGAGCTTTATCTCCGACGGAGCCGCCCCGGCGACTGCCGCACAGGTTTTATCATCTGCTCACAGGTACTACCATGGCAAAGACCTCCCTCGATAAAAGCAAGATCAAGTTCCTTCTGCTGGAAGGCGTACACCAGTCGGCGCTCGACACATTGCATGCAGCCGGCTACACCAACATTGAGTATCTGAAAACCTCACTGCCGGACGATGAGCTGAAAGCCCGCATCAAAGACGCGCACTTTGTCGGCATCCGCTCCCGCACCCAGCTGACCGACGACATCTTCGAAGCGGCCGAGAAACTAATCGCCGTGGGTTGTTTCTGCATTGGCACCAACCAGGTTGACCTGAAAGCGGCAACCAAGCGTGGCATCGCGGTATTCAACGCGCCTTACTCCAACACCCGCTCCGTAGCCGAACTGTCGATCGCTGAAATCATCATGCTGATGCGCGGCATTCCGGAGCGTAACGCTCAGTGCCACCGTGGCGGCTGGAACAAGTCTGCTGAGAACTCTTACGAAATCCGCGGTAAAAAACTGGGCATCGTCGGTTACGGCTCCATCGGCACTCAGCTATCGGTAATGGCCGAAAGCCTGGGTATGGAAGTGTACTTCTACGACGTGGTCACCAAGCTGCCGATCGGTAACGCCAAGCAAGTGGGCACACTCAACGAACTGCTGAACATCGCTGACGTGATTTCTCTGCACGTACCGGAAACCCCGGCGACCAAGTGGATGATCGGTGCTGAACAATTCGCGCAGATGAAACAGGGCTCTATCCTGCTGAACGCTTCCCGTGGCACCGTGGTGGACATCGACGCCCTGGCCGAAGCCATCCGCAGCAAAAAACTGCTGGGCGCTGCCATCGACGTATTCCCGGTTGAACCGCGTGCTAACGGTGAAGAATTCATCACTCCGCTGCGTGAATTCGACAACGTCATCCTGACCCCGCACGTGGGTGGCTCCACTCTGGAAGCCCAGGAAAACATCGGTAAAGAAGTGGGCGAGAAACTGGCTCAGTACAGCGACAAAGGCACCACCACCTCTTCCGTGAACTTCCCGGAAGTGGCTCTGCCAGGCAATGCCAACGTACACCGCATTCTGCACATCCACAAAAACGTGCCGGGTGTGATGAACTCCATCAACAAGATTTTTGCCGAAAACAACATCAACATTTCTGGCCAGTATCTGCAGACTGTTGAAGAAGTAGGCTATGTGGTGATCGACGTTTCCGCCGACGCCTCTGAGCTGGCACTGGAAAAAATCAAACAGGTGGAAGGTACGATCCGTGCCCGTGTGCTGTATTAATTCGCGGAATTAACGGCATAAAAAAAGCGGCTTCGGCCCACTGCTGTCCCATAGTTTGGGGCAGCAAATGAAAAAGCCTGATTCCGAGTGTTATTCTGTTGTTACCACACACCAGAAAAAACAAGGAATCAGGCTTTGTCGCATCATAACACCGCTTTCCAT
>JAEWQT010000211.1 GCA_023399105.1 Pseudomonadota bacterium
GTGATGGCGTTACCCTGATTCAGGCCGATGTGGCCGATACCGAAACCCTGCAAAATCTGCCGGATAATCTCGATATTCTGGTGTACTGCGTGGCCTCGCCGGTGTTTTCCAAGGAAGGCTATCACGCTTACTACTACCGTGGCTTGCGCCATATTCTGAAAGCCCTGAAGGGCCAGAAGCTGCAGCGCGCCTTCTTTGTATCGAGTTCCAGTGTGTATCACCAGATGGATGGCGAATGGGTGGATGAAACGTCCGAAACCCGGCCTACCAGTTTTGCCGGTAAAGAAATGCTGGCCGCGGAAGAAGCTCTATTAAAAGCCGATGTGCCGGGCACGGTGGTGCGCTTTACCGGTATCTATGGGCCTGGTCGTACGCGCATGATTGAGCAGGCCCGTCAGGGTGGGCATTGCGACCCGGAGCCGCCGGTATGGACCAATCGCATTCACCGCGATGATTGCGTGGGGGTGCTGAAGTTTATGATTGAACAGACTCTGGCCGGAAAATCACTGGAACCTGTGTATCTGGCAACCGACGATGAACCGGCCACCCTGTTTGATGTGCTGGAATGGATGAAAGACCGTATCGGCGATGTGGAGCCGGATCACGATGTGCCCGAGGCAACCCGCCGCGCCAATCGTCGTTGCTCGAATAAACGCTTGCACGAGCTGGGGTATAAGTTTCAGTACCGGAATTACCGCGAAGGGTATGACGTGCTGTTAACGGAAATGGGGCTGGTGTAAGCCAGCCCCATGCTGGTATTGGCTGCTGCGGCGTTAGCCCAGTACCAGCACACCATCCATTTCGACCTGCGCATCACGCGGCAGCTGGGCCACACCGACGGCGGCCCGGGCCGGATAAGGCTGCTCAAAGTATTCCGCCATAATCTTGTTCACGGTGGCAAAGTTGCCCAGGTCGGTGAGGAAAATGTTCAGTTTCACGATGTCCTGCAGTGAGCCACCGGCGGCTTCACAGACGGCGCTCAGGTTTTTGAATACCTGATGAATGCGCGCTTCAATGCCACCTTCAATAATTTCCATGGTCTCCGGTACCAGCGGAATCTGGCCGGATAAATACACGGTGTTGCCCACTTTAACGGCCTGTGAATAAGTACCGATGGCCGCCGGTGCATTGGCGGTAGAAATAATTTCGCGGCTCATAAATTTCCTTAGGATGCGGATTGCTGATTCTTACTGCGGACGATTTTATTGACGCCGCGAATGGTACGCAGGCGACGGATCACCCGTGCCAGATGTTTGCGGCCATGCACGCTCAGGGTTAAGTAGGTAACGCTTAAGCGGGCATCGCGTTCTTCCACGCTGATTTTTTCGATATTGGCTTCCGCCTGGGTAATGGCGCCGGCCAGTTCGGCGACAATGCCGCGGCGATTTTCCAGATAGAGTTTCAGGTCCAGGGTGAACTCGCTGTCGATGTCTTTATCCCAGCTGAGGATCACACACTTTTCCGGGTTGTCGCGGAATTCTTCCACGTTGCGGCAATTTTCCGTATGAATCACCAGGCCGCGGCCGGAGCTGACATAGCCAATAATCGGATCGCCGGGAATGGGGCTGCAGCACTTGGCAAAATTCACCATCAGGCCTTCGGTGCCCTTAATCGCCAGCGGCGATTGATCAGCCGCTTCCAGATGCACGTCGGAACCCTTGTTGGCGACCAGTAAGCGGCGTGCCAGCAGCGGCGCCATGCGGTTGCCGCAACCGATGTCTTCCAGCAGGTCATCAAACGACGGCATGCCGGTTTCTTTCAGCACCAGCTCAATGTGCTGTTCATCAATATCGGTAATGGTTTTGCCCAGCGCATCCAGGGCTTTGTTCAGCAGCCGTTCACCCAGTGCCACCGATTCCGAGCGGCGCTGACTTTTCAGATAATTACGGATATTGGAGCGGGCTTTGCCGGTGACGACAAAATTGAGCCAGGCCGGGTTCGGCTGGCCGCCCGGCGCGGTGACAATCTGCACTGTCTGGCCATTCTGCAGGCGCGCGCTTAACGGCGCCAGCTGGCGGTTGATGCGACAGGCAATGCAATGGTTACCGACATCGGTGTGTACGGCATAGGCAAAGTCGATGGCGGTGGAGCCAGCCGGTAATTCCATGATTTTGCCTTTCGGCGTGAAGACATAGATTTCATCCGGGAACAGATCGACTTTAACGTGCTCAACAAACTCCAGTGGGCTGCCGGCGTTTTTCTGCAGCTCCAGCAGGTTCTGCACCCATTGGCGCGCCCGCTGGGTGCCGCTGAGCTGGTCGCTTTCTGATTTGTACAGCCAATGCGCGGCAATGCCGTGGTTGGCCATGGATTCCATTTCTTCGGTACGGATCTGAATTTCAATTGGTACGCCACCGATGCCGATTAAGGTGGTGTGCAGCGACTGGTAGCCATTGGTTTTGGGAATGGCGATGTAATCTTTGAAGCGTCCTGGTACCGGTTTATACAGGCTGTGCATCAGGCCCAGCACGCGGTAACAGGTGTCGACGCTGTCGGTGATAATGCGGAAACCGTACACATCCATAATGTCGGTGAGGGATTTCCGTTTTTCTTTCATCTTGGTGTAGATGCTGAACAGATGCTTTTCGCGGCCAATAACGCGGGCGCTGATGTTCACTTCATTCAGGCGGTTACGGATGGCGGCCTGAATATTGTTGACCATTTCCGAGCGGTGACCGCGCGCCGCCTTAACCGCTTTGCGGATCATGTCCGAGCGCATCGGATACATGGCCTCAAAGCACAGTTCTTCCATTTCTACACGGATGCTGTTCAGGCCCAGGCGGTTGGCAATGGGGGCGTAAATATCGAGGGTTTCGCGGGCAATGCGGCGGCGCTTTTCCGGTTTCAGCGAACCGAGGGTGCGCAGGTTGTGCAGACGGTCGGCCAGTTTGACCAGAATCACGCGGATATCTTTGGCCATGGCCATGGCCATTTTCTGGAAATTTTCCGCCTGCTGGTGTTCTTTGCTTTCGAAATTGATGTTGGTGAGCTTGGACACACCATCGACCAGGTCGGTAACGATATCGCCAAACTGGCTGGCCAGAGCGGTTTTGGGAATGCCGGTGTCTTCAATCACATCATGCAGCATGGCGGCCATCAGGCTTTGATGATCTAAGTGCATGTCGGCCAGAATGTTGGCCACGGCGAGCGGGTGAATAATATAGGGTTCGCCACTGCGGCGTCGCTGGCCTTCGTGTGCCTGTTCGGCATAGAAGTAGGCGCGGCAAACCTGCTGAATCTGAGCCGGGCTCAGATACTGGTTTAGCCGCTCCGACAGCGTATCAATGGTGGGCACTTAAGCAGAACCCCGTTCTGCTCAGTACTGCTCGGCCCGCGCTGCTTCTTCCTGCGCCGCCATGGTGGCCGGAGTTACCAGGTTTTCGGCAATTTCACGCAGTGCCAGTACGGTGGGCTTGTCGTTTTCTTCCGCAACCAGCGGCTCGGCACCCTGTACGGCGATCTGACGGGCGCGCTTGGTGGCCAGCATGACCAGCTCGAAACGGTTATCAACGTTGGTTAAGCAATCTTCTACAGTTACGCGTGCCATGGAAGGTGATCCTGTGGACAGATGAATTCGGTGGAACCGGCTATTTTAACGGAATGCCGCCATAAAGGAAGTCAGCCGTTGAGTAAAGCCTGCAGAATATCGGCATGGCGTTGTTGCTGGGCGGCCAGCCGGTGCCGGCGGGCAACCACTATCGAGCGCAATTCCTGCAGACTGTTGTCGAAATTGTCGTTAATAATCAAGTAGTCGTATTCGCCGTAATGGCTCATCTCGGTGCGGGCATCACGCATTCGCCGCCCGATCACTTCCGCGCTGTCCTGACCACGGCGCTCCAGACGTTCGCGCAGGGTCTGAATGGACGGCGGTGCGATAAAGACGCTGACCGCCTCCGGCATTAAGTAACGTACCTGCTGCGCGCCCTGCCAGTCGATTTCCAGAATCACATCACGGCCGGCGGCTAACTCGGATTCAACCCAGGCCTGCGAGGTGCCGTAGTAGTTATCGAACACCTGTGCGTGTTCCAGAAAGGCGGCCTCGCCGATCATGCGCTGAAATTCGGCGGTGCTGACAAAGTGATAGTCCTTGCCGTTTTCTTCACCGGGGCGCGGCGCCCGGGTGGTGTGGGAAACCGACACGCCAATGTGATGGGTGCATTCCAGCAGGGCTTTTACCAGGCTGGTTTTACCGGCGCCGGAGGGCGCAGAAAAAATAAACAGGGTGCCGATCATAATAGGGTCCGGTTATTCAATGTTTTGTACCTGCTCGCGCATTTGTTCGATCAGCACTTTCAGATCGACCGCCGCCTGCGTGATGCCGGTGGTAAGGGATTTGGAGGACAAGGTGTTGGCCTCGCGGTTGAGCTCCTGCATCATAAAATCGAGCCGGCGGCCGATGGGTTCTCCGCCCTGTAAAATGCGCTCTACTTCCTGCAGGTGGGTGTTCAGGCGATCCAGTTCTTCGGCAATATCGGCTTTCTGGGCCAGTAACACCAGCTCGGTCTCCAGCCGTTGCGGGTCGGTCTGTACCTGCAGCGCGGCCAGTTTATCGGTTAACTGCTGGCGTTGTGCCGCCAGTGCGGCGGGCATCTGTTCCTGCACGGCCGCAGTAATGCTGCGCATGGCGGCCAGCCGCTGCTGGATCAGCGTTGCCAGTTCCGCCCCTTCACGGGCACGGGCGTCTTTGCTTTGTTGCAGGCAGTCATCAAAAGACTGTAACGCCGTTGCCTGCAGGGCTTTGCTGTCCGTGTCTTCGCTGCTGAGCACGCCGGGCCATTGCAGGACGTCCAGCACATTCATGGCGTTGCCGGGACCAATAAGCGCCTGCACTTCGTCAGCCGCCCGCACCAGCTCATGCACCATGGCGCTGTTCACCTGCAGGCGCTCACTGCTCTGAATGGGCTGAAAGCGCAGCGCGCATTCAACTTTGCCGCGGTTGAGCTGTTGGCGCAGCCGTTCGCGCAGGGCCGGTTCCAGATCGCGGAAGGCATCCGGCAGGCGGAAATGCAGCTCCAGATAGCGGCTGTTGACCGAGCGGATTTCCCAGGTGAAACGCCCTTGCGGACATTCGCGGCTGGCCCGGGCAAAGGCGGTCATGCTGAATACCATGCACTGAACTCCGTAAAAACTGCCGCTCATTGTAAGGGCTGGGGGCTTTTGCCGCTATAATGCCGGCCCGATACGATTGTTAACCAGAGGATTCCCGTATGAGACCCAGTGGTCGCACCCCCGAGCAGTTGCGCGACGTCCGCATTACCCGCAACTACACCAAGCACGCGGAAGGTTCTGTGCTGGTGGAATTCGGTGATACCAAAGTGATCTGTACCGCCTCGGTGGAAACCAGTGTACCGCCATTCCTGCGCGGCAAGGGCCAGGGCTGGGTAACTGCAGAGTACGGCATGCTGCCGCGCTCCACCGGTTCCCGTATGCAACGGGAAGCCGCCAAAGGCAAACAGCAGGGCCGTACGGTGGAAATTTCCCGCCTGATCGGCCGCAGCCTGCGCGCCGCCATTGACCTGAAGGCACTGGGTGAAAACACCATCGCCATCGACTGCGATGTGATTCAGGCTGACGGCGGCACCCGCACCGCCTCGATTACCGGTGCCTGTGTGGCGCTGGCTGATGCCATTAACTGGCTGAAAGCCAATGGTAAAGTCAAAGGCGAGCCGCTGAAGCAGATGATTGCGGCCGTATCCGTGGGCATTTATAAGGGCGAAGCCGTGCTTGATCTGGATTACGCCGAAGATTCCAGTGCCGAAACCGACCTGAACGTGATCATGACCGAGAAAGGCGGTTTTGTGGAAATTCAGGGCACGGCGGAAGGCGAGGCCTTCACACCGGATGAGCTGAACGCCATGCTGGCGCTGGCCCAGAAGGCAATTGTGGAGCTGAGTGCGGCGCAGAAGGCGGCGTTGGCGGGGTAATTGCGGGTTGAGGGTTGAGGGTTCAACGGGCAAGAAAGTTGAGGGTTAGGGGTTGAGGGTTCGGCGTGCCCCGCAGCAAAATCCTGGAACGCCCCCGATAAAGTAGACACTCATCAGATTGCTTGTGATTCGAACGCCATGGGGCTTAAGCCATTCAAAGCTCCATGGCGTCGGATTCTATTGTAGTAACGATCTATGTACCAATGAACT
>JAEWQT010000215.1 GCA_023399105.1 Pseudomonadota bacterium
ACCGATGACCCGCCAGTTGGCGGGCCATCCGTAAACAGTCCGCTCAGACGGCGCTGAAAAAACGCCGCCGCACCGCACTTTCCAATTCCAGAATCAGCAGCACCGCCACGCCGCAGCCCACGGCAAACAGCAGCGCCGGTGCATCCAGCGACGCACTGTTAAAGGTGCGCTGGAACCAGGGTACCCAGGTGAACAGGCTCTGCACCAATACCAGCGCGGCAATGGCCAGCCAGATCAGCGGCGTACCCAGCACACCGCGCAGGGTGATGGATGGTGTATCGAGATAACGCACCGCAAACAAATAAAACAACTCCATGGCCACCAGCGTATTCACCGCCAGCGTACTGGCGTAAGCCCCATCGCCGGTGCGTGCCATGCCCCAGTTCCAGGCGGCAAAGATACCGGCCAGAAACAGCAGCGACACCAGCACCACCCGCTCCACCAGAAAGCGGCTGAGCAGCGGTTCATCGCGCCGGCGCGGCTGGCGTTGCATCACGTCCGGTTCAGCCGGTTCAAACGCCAGTGTCATGGCCAGAATCACCGAGCTGACCATGTTTACCCATAAAATCTGCAGCGGTGCGATGGGCAGGGTTAAACCCCACAGCAGCGCCACAATCAGGCTGATGGATTCACCGCCGTTAATCGGCAGCAAAAAGGCCACGGATTTTTTCAGGTTCTGGTATACGGTGCGGCCTTCCTGCACGGCGGCGGCCAGGCTGGCGAAGTTGTCATCCAGCAGCACCACGGCTGAGGCTTCCCGCGCCGCTTCCGAACCTTTTTGGCCCATGGCAATACCGACATCGGCGGTTTTCAGCGCCGGGGCGTCGTTGACGCCATCGCCGGTCATGGCCACCACGCCATGCTCCTGCTGAATGGCCTGCACCAGCCGCAGTTTGTGCTCGGGGCTGGTGCGGGCAAAGACATTCACGCGGGTAATGCAGTGCTGTAAATCCGCATCGCTGAGTCCATCCAGTTCGGCACCGGTTATCACCTGATCGGGGTTCTGCAGCCCCAGCCGGGCGGCAATAGCACCGGCAGTCAGGGCATGATCGCCGGTGATCATCTTCACCTGAATGCCGGCGGCCTGACATTCGGCCACCGCAGCGATGGCCTCCTGCCGCGGCGGGTCCATCAGACCCACCAGCGCGAGCAACTGCAGCTCCTGAATATCATCCATCTGCAACTCCGGCCGTTGTGCCGGTTTGCAGGCCAATGCCAGCACCCGCTGCCCCTGGGCCGCAAAATCCGCAATCACCTGTTGCCAGGTTTCCGGTTGCAGGGGCTGCGGCTGCAGGTTGTTATCCAGTTGAGTGCTGCAACGTTGCAGAATCGCCTCCGGCGCCCCTTTTACCCAGATCATACGCTGACCACGGTGGTCATGGTTGAGAGTGGCCATAAAACGATGCTCAGCATCAAAGGGGATTTCATCGCTGCGTGGCCATTGACGGCTGAGATCATCAGGCAGTTCACCCAGCTTGTGCGCCAGCACCTGCAGGGCTGCTTCCATCGGGTCGCCGTGAATGCTGACGTTGCCGTCCTGCAGGCTGACCGAGGCGTCGTTGCACAGGCTGGCCGCACGGGCTATCTGTTGTTGCAGTGCGGTGGATAAGCCAGCTTCTGGCTCTCCTTGCAACTCACCTTCCAGGGCATAGCCGGCGCCGGTAACGGCCAGCTGCTGATCGGCGGCGGCCAGCGCGGCCACCATCATTTCGTTGCGTGTTAAGGTGCCGGTTTTATCCGAGCAGATAACCGATACCGCGCCCAGGGTTTCAATCGCTGGCATGCGCCGGATCACCGCTTTGCGGCTGGCCATGCGGCGTACACCCACGGCGAGGGTAATAGTAAGAATGGCGGGTAATCCTTCCGGAATAGAAGCCACCGTTAAACCCACCACGGCCATAAATAAATCGGGGAAAGGTAAATCGCTGAGCAGGTAACCCAGGCCCAGAATAGCGACACCAGAACCGATCACCACCAGTGAAATAAAACGGGCAAACTCATCCATCTGCGCCAGCAGTGGGGTTTTTAACTGCGTGGTGCTTTGCAATAAGCCGGAGATACGGCCGATTTCAGTGCCGCTGCCGGTGGCTACCACCACACCACGCCCCGTACCACGGGTCACCAGGGTGCCGGAAAAGGCCATATTCAGCTGGTCACCCAACGGCTGCTCGCCACTCAGTGCGTCGGCATTCTTTTCCACCGCCAGCGATTCGCCAGTGAGAACGGATTCATCAATGGTCAGGTTGGCGCAGCGCTCCAGCCGGATATCGGCCGGTACCCGGTCGCCGGGTTCCAGCAGCACGGTATCGCCGGGTACCAGCTCAGACGCCGGAATGCGCTGACTGTGACCATCGCGGATCACCGCCGCGGTCGGTGCCAGCATGTGGTGAATGGCGGCCAGAGCCTGCTCGGCCTTACCTTCCTGAATCAGACCAATCAGGGTTTGCAGAACCACCACTGCCAGAATGACACCACTGTCGACCCAGTGGCCAAGAATGGCCGTAATCACTGACGCACTCACCAGTACCAGTATCAGCAGGTTACTCACCTGCGCCCACAAGCGCGCCAGCAGGCTGCGCGGTGGCTGCGAGGGAATGCTGTTCGGTCCATGTTGTTGCAGACGAGCAGCGGCTTGCGCCGCTGATAAAGGCTCACTGGCGTGTAATTGCTGCCGCACGGTGGCGGCGGTTAATTGATACAACGGTGGGACAGACGATGAACGTTCAGCAGAATCCGGCATACCACATCCTTGAAAAGCATAAGTAACGGTTGCGACCAGTCTAAAAAGATTTAACCGGCATCTCTATGCGGAACATCAACGAAAAACCGCTCAGGACGTAAGGAAAAGTCAACCGCCAACGGCCTTTCTGGCGGTGTGGAATACTGGCCAGTCCGATCTGCAGCAACCTTTTCGCAGTTGCTACCTGCTCTGATGCGCAGTCGGCGCTATTCGGCGCTATAATGGCGGGCGATTACAGGCGGCTACCTCTGGCAGCCACCCCGGGATATACGTTAGTAGTAACCGGCGACACAGCGGTTGTCGCGGTCAGTGGCGCTGTGTATAAAGCGTCGGTTTAATGCTCCCCCATTTCTCAGGATCAGAAGTCCGGCAGAAATCCGGGCCACAAGCCCACGGCGGGAGTGACAGGCACCTGCAGATTTTGATTTTCTGAATTAAAGGCGAAATCCTGATGACTATACAAAAGGTCGATGTGCTCCTCGTCGGTGGCGGGGTGATGAGTGCGACGCTGGGTACACTGCTTACCAGGCTGGACCCGTCCCTCAAAATTACCATGGTTGAACGGCTCGACCATGTCGCTCACGAGAGTACCGATGGCTGGAACAACGCCGGTACCGGCCACGCCGGCTACTGTGAGCTGAACTACACCCCCGAAGATGCTCAGGGTAATGTCAGCATCGACCGCGCGCTGACCATCAACGCCAATTTTGAAACCTCCCTGCAATTCTGGACCCATCTGGTGGAAACCGGTGGCCTGCCAGAGCCGTCACGCTTTATCAACACCACGCCGCACCTTAGCTTTGTGTGGGGCGAAGCCAACGTCGCCTTCCTGCGCCAGCGCTATGAAAAACTCAGCGCCCATCATCTGTTTAAAGATATGGAGTACAGCGAAGACCCGGCGGTACTGCGTGAATGGATGCCACTGGTGATGAACGGCCGCGATCCGGCCGAAAAAGTGGCCGCCACCCGGGTTGCCTACGGTGCCGATGTGGATTTTGGCTCGCTCACCCGCAACATGGTCGCCCGTCTGCAGGACAACCCGCATTTCAGCCTGCTGCTGAACCATGAAGTGGACGACTTCGATCACGCCGATGACGGCAGCTGGTTTATTGAAGTGGAAGACCGCAACAGCGGCGACAAAAAAACCATCAACGCCCGTTTTGTCTTCCTGGGTGCCGGTGGTGGTGCACTGCCACTGCTGCAGGCCTCCGGCATTGATGAAGCCGACGGTTACGGCGGTTTCCCGGTATCCGGTCAGTGGCTGGTGTGCAAAGACCAGAGCATCGTCAGCCAGCACCACGCCAAGGTGTATGGCAAGGCCGCCATTGGGGCGCCACCGATGTCAGTACCACACCTGGATACCCGCATCATCAATGGCCAGCCAGCCTTGTTGTTCGGACCTTATGCCGGGTTTACCACCAAGTTCCTGAAAGCCGGTTCCAAACTGGACCTGCTGAAATCGGTGAGCATCAGCAACCTGATTCCGATGATGTCGGTCGGTATCAACAACATGGATCTGACCAAGTACCTGATTGGCGAAGTCATGCAGTCGCACGCCGACCGCGTTGCCACGCTGCGTCATTACTTCCCGGACTGCAAAGACACCGACTGGACGCTGGCCGAAGCTGGCCAACGGGTACAGATCATCAAGAAAGACGCCCAGGGCCGTGGCAAGCTGGAATTCGGTACCGAACTGGTGGCCAGCAAAGATGGCTCCCTGGCGGCTCTGTTGGGTGCCTCTCCGGGTGCTTCGGTGGCCGTTAAAGCCATGATTGAAGTGCTGGAGCGTTGTTTTGCCGACCGCATGCAGGGTGAATGGAAAACCCGCCTGCAGGGTATGATTCCGTCTTACGGCAAAGACCTGAAAACCGATGCCGAGCTGCTGCTCAGTATCCGTGAGCATACCCTGAGCACGCTGGGCTTAAAGCACTGAGTTCCGCTTAAGACCTGAGCAAAAACGGCACCGATGGGTGCCGTTTTTTTATGCCGGAAGCATTCCACGCCCCAACCTCAAGCAAAAAAAACGGCACCCGCAGGTGCCGTTTTTCATAATGCTGTGAATGATCAGCTGAAGAACGAGATCATCACACCCGCCGCCACTGCCGAACCGATTACGCCGGCCACGTTCGGGCCCATGGCGTGCATCAGCAGGAAGTTCTGCGGGTTAGATTCCAGGCCCACTTTATTGGATACCCGCGCTGCCATAGGCACCGCCGATACACCGGCCGAACCAATCAACGGGTTGATCGGATCTTTGGTAACCGCGTTCATCAGTTTAGCCATCAGAACACCGGCTGCCGTACCCACACAGAACGCCACCAGACCCAGCACAATAATGGCCAGAGTGCTGCCGTTCAGGAAGGCATCAGAGCTCATTTTGTAGCCCACGGACACACCCAGGAAGATGGTCACAATGTTGATCAGGGCATTCTGCGCGGTATCGCTCAGACGCTCCACCACACCGGATTCCTTCATCAGGTTACCGAAGCAGAACATACCCAGCAGCGGCGCCGCGGAAGGCAGTAACAACGCCACCAGCACCAGTACCGCAATCGGGAATACGATCTTCTCGGCTTTGGATACGGTGCGCAGCTGCGTCATCTTAATCTTACGCTCCTGCTCGCTGGTCAGCGCTTTCATAATCGGCGGCTGAATCAGCGGCACCAGCGCCATGTAGGAATAGGCGGCAACCGCAATGGCTCCCAGCAGTTCCGGCGCCAGTTTGGAGGCGATAAAGATGGAGGTCGGACCGTCAGCACCACCGATAATACCGATGGCAGCGGCCTGCTGAATGGTGAAATCCATCAGTCCCATATCACTGAAGAAAGCCGCGCCAAACAGGGTACCAAAGATACCGAACTGCGCCGCTGCACCCAGCAGCAGGGTTTTCGGATTCGCCAGCAGCGGGCCAAAATCGGTCATGGCACCCACACCCATAAAGATCAGCAGCGGAGCAATACCACTGGCAATGGTGACCTTATAGAAGGTGTACAGAACGCCATTCTCGAAACCGGACTCAGACGCCAGCTTCACCAGCTTGGCCGCGGTTACGCCATCGGCACTGTAATAGGCTTCCAGCATCGCCGCCTGCGTCACATCCGGAGCAACGCCCAGAATGGTACGCAGACTTTCCAGCATGGCCGGATCAGTCGCGGTGCGGATAGCCGCTTCCGCCGCCGACCAGCCCATACCGGCACCGGGAATATTCACCAGCAGCGTACCGACCGCAATCGGCAACAGCAGCAACGGTTCAAAACCCTTCTTGATGGCCAGGTACAGCATACCGAAGGCCACCAGCATCATTACGGCCTGGCCCAGTTCGATCTGGGATAAACCGGTGCTTAACCAAAGCTTAATCAGACTGTCCATGACATCTCCTTAAGCGATGGTGTACAGGGTATCGCCTACTTTCACGGCAGTACCTTCTTTGGCAGTTACGCTGCCAATGGTACCGGCTTTCGGGGCGCGGACTTCGGTTTCCATTTTCATGGCTTCCAGAATCAGCACCAGATCGCCTTCCGCTACCTGATCACCCGGCTGTACCAGCACTTTGAAGATGTTACCAGCCAGTGGTGAAGCAACCGGCTCACCGCCACCGGCAGCTACCGGAGCAGCGGCAGCAGAACCACCAGCGCCACCCAGGCTTAACGGCGCACCATTCACGGCAGCCAGCTGAGTAACGTCACCGCCTTCGTTCACTTTCACCACGTATTCGTTGCCGTCTACGGTGATGGTGTAGGTGTCTTC
>JAEWQT010000285.1 GCA_023399105.1 Pseudomonadota bacterium
AGGTGAATGATACCGGTCTGTACAACCATGCTCTGGAACAGATGCAGGGTCAGCTGCGTGAATTGAAAGACTGGATGGTCAGCCATAACGGCAGCCCCTGGGATACCCGCCGGCCCTTAACCTGGCAGCAATCACAAATGTGGGCGCGGTGTCAGGATCTGGGGCTGGAACCGGCCTGGGCCGATGATATTGCCGGCCGGGTAACGTCCACCGATCTGGATCAGGCCTGGCAACAGGTGCTTACTATGCTGCAGGAGGATATTCCGGTGGCGGGCGGTGCCTTGCTGGAACAGGGCGGTATGGTGGCACTGGTTGGCCCTACCGGTGCCGGCAAAACCACTACCATTGGTAAAATTGCGGCGCAGTTTGTGATGCGTCACGGTGCCGGTTCAGTGGCACTGGTAACACTGGATAATTATCGCGTAGCCGCCCATGATCAGCTGCGCAGTTTTTCCCGCATTCTGGGCGTGCCGCTGCATGTACTACCGGTGCAGGGCGATCTGAACAAATTGCTCGATACCCTTAAAGATAAAAAGCTGGTGTTGGTCGACAGCGCCGGTTTATCCAGCCGTGATCAACACTTTGACGTGCAATTGACTATGCTTAAGCAAGCTGGATCAAGGTTGAAGAAATTACTGGTGTTACCATTAACCAGTCAGGGTCGCTGTCTGCAGGAAAATTACGAATTGTTCAAACCCGCTGGCTTGTCTGGTTGTGTGTTTACCAAACTGGATGAATGTTTCAGCCTGGGAGCGGCCATGAGTGTCGCGGCGCTGACCCGTCTGCCGGTTACCCTGGTAACGGATGGCCCGCATATTCCGGATGATATTCACTATCCGGAGGCCGCCAAGCTGGTCAGGCTGGCCGAACAGATGGCACGCATGGCCAGAACGCGCTGGCAGGCCGCCACCGCGATGACAGAACGCAGCCGCGCGGCGGCTAATACGGAGTATAAATAAGCATGGCAAGACATCCCGTACAGGTGATCGCCGTTACCGGTGGTAAGGGTGGGGTCGGTAAAAGTAACGTCTCGGTTAACCTGGCCATCGGACTGGCTGAACTGGGCCGCCGGGTAGTGGTACTGGATGCTGACCTCGGGCTTGCCAATATTGATATTCTGCTGGGGTTGAGTGCCAATAAAACCATTGAAAATGTGCTGCAGGGTGAATGTGACCTGCGTGACATTATGGTGAAAGGCCCGGGTGGTATCCGCGTGGTGCCGGCATCGTCCGGAACCCAGAAGCTGACGCAGCTGAACAGCCGTGAACATGCCGGCCTGATTCAGGCCTTCAGTGATATCGGCGATGATATGGACGTTTTGATTATCGACACCGCCGCCGGCATTTCTGAAGGTGTTATGAGCTTTGTGCACGCAGCGCAGGAAGTCTTGATGGTGGTCACCGATGAACCGACCTCCATCACGGACGCCTACGCCCAGATCAAACTGTTGAACCGTGATTACGGCCTGTTTCGCTTCCGTATTGTGGCGAATATGGTCAGAACACCGCAGGAAGGTACGGCGTTGTTCAATAAATTGACTAAAGTAACCGACCGTTTTCTGGAAGTCGCATTACAATACGCTGGCGCCATCCCACAGGATGACGCGCTGAAGCGTGCAGTGCAGCGTCAGAAAGCCGTGCTGGAAGCCTATCCGCGCTCCAAAGCCGCCGTTGCCTTCCGGGCTCTGGCGAAAAAAGTAGACTCTTGGCCGTTGCCTTCAACCCCCCGTGGGCATCTGGAATTTTTTGTGGATCGGTTAGTGCAGGAAGCTGGGGCATAACGAGTGTCAGTAGGAAGTTGCCTGGTGTATACCGACGTTCAGAAGCATGACTACGAAATGCTGGTGCGTGAACACGCCACGCTGGTGAAGCGCATTGCGCATCATCTGCTGGGGCGTTTACCCGACAGTGTGCAGCTGGATGACTTGATTCAGGCCGGTATGATTGGCCTGATCGAAGCCGCGCGTAAGTACGACGGTGGCAAGGGAGCCAGTTTTGAAACCTACGCCGGTATCCGTATCCGCGGTTCTATGCTGGATGAAATACGCCGTGGTGACTGGGCGCCGCGTTCGGTACATCGTAATGCGCGCCGTATCAGCGCCGCCATCCGCCAGGTCGAAAATGAAAAAGGCCGTGATGCTGAAGATATTGAAGTGGCAGCGGTATTGGGCATCAGCCAGGACGAATATCACAGCATTCTGCAGGACAGTGCCGGCTGCCGGCTGTTCAGTTTTGAGGAAGTGCTGGAGAAGAGTGAATCTGGTTTCGATGTGTTTGACGATGAAGGTTTGCCCGGCCCGCAGGATGGGGTGGAGCGTGAATCGTTTCAGCTGCAACTGGCCGGTGCGATCAAAACCCTGCCGGAACGCGAGCAGCTGGTGCTGGCTCTGTATTACGATGAAGAGCTCAACCTGAAAGAAATCGGTGCGGTGCTCGGGGTCAGTGAATCGCGGGTCAGCCAATTGCACAGTCAGGCGGCACACCGGTTACGTACCCGGTTATCCGGCTGGATGGGCTAACTTATTAATCTGACGGTATTTTTTCGGTCAGAGTGCTGTGGTTTGTGGATAATGCATTAACTGCGTCTACACTCAACCGATGGGACGACTTGGAATATAAAGTCGATTATTGGAGGTCGTTTTGAACAAAAACATGAAAATTCTTATTGTTGATGACTTTTCAACAATGAGACGGATCGTCAAAAACCTGCTGCGTGACCTGGGCTTTACCAACACCCAGGAAGCGGATGACGGAACCACTGCGTTGCCAATGCTGCAAAACGGTGATTTTGATTTTCTGGTTACCGACTGGAACATGCCCGGCATGACCGGTCTGGATCTGCTGAAGCGGGTACGGGCGGATGAACGCTTGAAAAATCTGCCGGTTCTGATGGTAACAGCAGAAGCCAAGCGTGATCAGATTGTGGCGGCAGCTCAGGCCGGCGTGAATGGCTATGTGGTTAAGCCTTTCACAGCGGCGGTGCTGAAAGAGAAAATCGACAAAATCTTTGAACGCATCGAAGGTTAATGAAAGGCGACGCGTAATGTCCGGACTCAATGAGAACACCGACAACAGCAATGTCAGCAGCGAAATTCGCAGCCTTGCTGAAAATATGCTTAAGGAGCTGGAGCGCGGTGATATTGGTCGGGCTGTCTCGCTGGTTAACGACCTCAATGATGTGCGTGATCGTACGCTTTATAACGAGATTGGCCGCCTGACCAGAGCGCTGCATGAAGCCATTAAAAATCTGAACGTTGATACTTCGGTGGGAGCCTCTTCAGAAATAGCCCATGCGACCGATAAACTGACATACGTGCTGGAAATGACCGATAAATCGGCCAACCGCACCATGGATCTGGTCGATGCGGCAATGCCGCTGGCCAATGATATTCATGAGCGTGCCAGTCATTTGCATACACAATGGCAGCGTTTCCGTAAAAAAGAACTGACACCGGATGAATTCCGGGCTCTGAGTCGGGAAATGAGCCAGTTTTTGCAGGACAGCGCCGGTCAGTCGCGACAGTTACAGGGGCAGCTTTCTGACATCGTGCTGGCACAGGATTTTCAGGATCTGACCGGCCAGGTTATTCACAAAGTGGCCGCTCTGGTACGCGATGTGGAGGCCCGGTTGGTTAATCTGGTGCTGATGGCTGGTAATGTCGACAAAATTACCGGGATCACCCACACCGATCTGGACAGCGGCGTTGTGGCGCCGGCAGAAGGTAAAAATATCGCTGCGGAAGGACCGCAGATAAATAAATCCAGTGAAGACGTAGTTGCCAGCCAGGATGATGTTGATGACTTACTGTCCAGTCTTGGTTTTTGAAGGAGCTAACGGATGAGTTTCGATGCTGATGAAGAGATCCTCCAGGATTTTCTGGTCGAAGCCGGCGAGATCCTTGAGTTGCTCTCTGAACAACTGGTCGATCTTGAACAACGCCCGCAGGATAAAGACCTGCTGAACGCAATTTTCCGCGGTTTTCACACCGTTAAAGGCGGCGCTGGTTTTTTACAGCTGAGTCCACTGGTGGATTGCTGCCATGCGGCAGAAAACGTGTTCGATACCCTGCGCAACGGCAAACGCTCCGTTACCTCCGATTTAATGGATGTGGTGTTACAGGCACTCGACAGCGTCAACGAAATGTTTGATGCCGTTCGTTCCGGCACTGCGCCTGAGAATGCCGATCCTGAGCTGATTGAGCGTTTGCATCAGTTGGCTAAGCCTGCCTCCGAAGACGAACTTGCCGCTGACGATTGGGCAGCCCCGGCGGCGGCTGAAAGCGAGCCAGCCGCCGATGAACCGGCCCCCGCAGTTGTCAGCGCTGTCGATGATGGCGATATTACCGATGACGAATTTGAACAGCTGCTGGATGCGCTGGATGAACAGCACGAACAGCACGAACAGCATGAGCCGTTTGTCGCTGATCAGGCCGGCGCCGTGGCTGTTGGCGGTGACAGCGATGAAATTACCGATGATGAGTTTGAAGCCTTACTGGACCAGTTGCACGGCAAGGGACGTCATGGTGGTGCGGCCGTAACAGAACCCGCTGCCGTTGCCGATACTGCACCGGCTGATGTAACCGATGCTGCGGGTGGCGATGATTTAATCAGCGATTCGGAATTTGAAGAATTACTCGACCGTTTGCATGGCAAAGGTAAGCACAGTGCGGTTGCGGATAAACAGGATACGCCGGCTGAGCCTGCAGCAGTAACCCCTGCTAAAGCAGTGGACAAGCCAGCTGATCAAGCGGTGGAAAAACCCGCTGCAGCGGCTAAGACAGCGCCTAAAGCAGCGCCTGCCAAAGCACCTGCTCCGTCAGCCCAGGCCGCTGATAAAGACGCTGCCGCAGAAACGACGGTACGGGTCGATACTAAACGCCTCGACGATATTATGAATATGGTGGGTGAGCTGGTACTGGTACGTAACCGACTGGTGCGCCTGGGGCTGAAGAGCGCCGATGAATCCATGTCAAAAGCCGTGGCCAACCTGGATGTGGTTACCGGCGATCTGCAGGCCGCGGTGATGAAAACCCGGATGCAGCCGATCAAAAAAGTATTCGGTCGTTTCCCTCGCGTGGTACGGGACCTGGCCCGCCAGCTGAAAAAAGAAATCAACCTCGAACTGCGCGGTGAAGAAACCGATCTGGATAAAAACCTGGTTGAAGCGCTGGCTGATCCGTTGGTGCATCTGGTGCGCAACTCGGTTGACCACGGTGTGGAAATGCCGGATGAGCGTGAGAAAAAAGGCAAGCCGCGTGTCGGCACGGTGTTGTTGTCGGCCGAACAGGAAGGCGACCATATCTTGCTGATTATTCAGGATGATGGCCATGGCATGAACGCCGATGTGTTGCGTCGCAAGGCGGTTGAAAAAGGCATTATGGATCAGGATGCCGCTGACCGGCTGACCGAAAATGAATGTTTTAACCTGATTTTCGCGCCGGGTTTTTCCACCAAAGAACAAATTTCGGATGTCTCCGGCCGCGGTGTCGGCATGGACGTGGTGAAAACCAAAATCGCCCAGCTTAATGGCACGGTGGTCATTCACTCCAAGCCGGACGTAGGAACCAGCATACATATCAAAGTGCCGTTAACGCTGGCGATTATGCCAACGCTGATGGTGATGCTGAAAAACCAGGCTTTTGCCTTCCCGCTGGTCAGCGTTAACGAGATTTTCCATCTTGATCTGACCAAAACCAACGTGGTGGATGGCCAGGAAGTGATTGTGGTGCGCGAAAAACCCGTGCCCTTGTTTTATCTGAAACGCTGGCTGGTGAAGGGTGAAAACCGCGCCGTGGCTGATGAGTCTGCCCATGTGGTCGTGGTTTCGGTGGGCACCAAGCGGGTTGGTTTTGTGGTTGATCAGCTGATTGGTCAGGAAGAAGTGGTGATCAAACCACTGGGACGTATGCTGCATGGTACGCCGGGTATGTCTGGTGCCACCATTACCGGTGATGGCCGTATTGCCCTGATTCTGGATATTCCCAGTATGCTGGCCCGTTATGCCAGCCGTCATGCGATTACACGCTGAATATAAGGAAGCAGATTTTTCATGAGTATTCGTGTACTGGTCGTCGATGATTCCGGCTTTTTTCGGCGCCGGGTTACCGAGATCATTAATGCTGACCCGCGCATGGAAGTGGTTGGGGTAGCGGCAAACGGGCAGGAGGCGATCGAAAAAAACGACTCGCTGCGCCCGGATGTTATTACCATGGATTACGAAATGCCGGTGATGGATGGCATTACCGCGATTCGTCATATTATGCAGCGCCGGCCTGCGCCAGTGCTGATGTTTTCGTCGCTCACCTTTGAAGGCGCGCGCGTTACACTGGATGCTCTGGATGCCGGCGCACTGGATTTTCTGCCGAAAAATTTCGATGCTGTCGCCAAAGACTCGGCCGAAATTAAACGTGCGCTGACGGATAAAATCGCTGCCGTAGCACGCAGCCATCGGCGCTCGGCGCCGGTTCCGGCGCCAGCGGTTGTGGCGCGTCCGGCGGCCCGCAGCCGTATCGGCCAGAAAGACCTGGTGGTGATTGGTACTTCTACCGGTGGTCCGGCTGCGTTACAGACCTTATTCCGCAGTATTCCGGCCGGTTTCAAAACCCCCATTATCATTGTTCAGCACATGCCGGGTTCCTTTACCAAGGCCTTTGCTGAGCGCTTGAATGGCCTCAGTCCGCTGCTGGTAAAAGAAGCCGTGGACGGTGACCGTATTCTGCCTTCGCATGTCTATGTTGCCCCGGGTGGCATGCAGCTGATGGTTGAACGTCGTAATGGTGGCATCATTCATATCCGCGAAAGCGACGAGCGCATTAACTATCGCCCCAGTGTTGATATTGCTTTTGCTTCGGCCGCCAAGCATTACGGTAATAAAGTGCTGGGGGTGGTACTCACCGGCATGGGGGCCGACGGCCGTGATGGGGCCCGCCTGATCAAGCAGAGCGGTGGTCATATCTGGGCGCAGGATGAAGACAGCTGTGTGATTTTTGGTATGCCGATGGCGGTTATTAAAGATGGCCTCAGCGATGAGGTATTGCCGTTGAAAGACATTGGCGGACGTCTGGCCGAAGAGGTCGGCTGATGAACCGCCGGGCGCTGTTACTGGTCGCCCTGGCCGTCGGTGCAGTCATTACCGGCTTCGTTCTTGAGGGGGGGCGTCTGGCCGCCCTATGGAATCCGGCGGCGTTACTGATTGTGTTGGGTGGCAGTCTGCTGGCTACTCTGGTGCAGATTCCGCCTGCTCAATATCGCCCCTTGCTGGCGTTATTATCCTGGTTGTTATCCTCCCCTTATTTTTCTCTGGATGTGCTGCTGGGCAAGCTGACAGTCAGCGGTAATGCACTGCGTCGTGATGGGCCGCAAGCACTGGAGAAAATCGCCTCAGCGGAAACCGACCCGCTGCTGCGCAAAGGTTTGTTATTACTGGCTGATGGCAGCGATACCACGGCGCTCGAGAAAGCCCTGCGGCTGGAACTGAAAAGTCAGCAGCAGCGGGATGAAGACCTGTTGAGCACTCTGGATAATCTGGCCGGTTATTTGCCGACCATGGGCATCGTCGGTGCGGTGTTGGGGCTGATGCAGGTGCTGGCCGATATCAAACAGCCGGAAGCACTGGCGGCCGGCATTGCCACCGCCTTTGTGGCCACCTTCTATGGTGTGGCGGGGGCCAATCTGGTGGTTATTCCACTGGCCAGCGCATTACGACAGCAACTGGCCATCCGTCAGCGTTATTACGAAGCCATGATGCTTGGGGTTGTCGCATTACGCGAAGGCATTAATCCACTGGCTTTGCGCCACCGGTTGCAGGGCGTGGTGTTGTGAAACGCCCGGATCCCCATCGTTGGCTGGTGTCTTATGCCGACTTTATGACGCTGCTGTGCGTCTTTTTTATCATGCTGTATGCCATTGAGTTACTGGATGATGAAGAGGGTGACGCTGTGCGCTCGCGTCTGCAAACCTTGTTTACCTCGCTGGATGATGCTTTTGTTCCGGATCCTCCTGTGCCGGTGCTGCCATTGGCGGAAGGTAATGGTTTGTTGCCGCTGATAACGGATTTACGTCAGGTGGCTCAAATTATTCCGGAAACGGACGATATAACGGTAGATGGTAGTGCTGACTGGATTTCGGTGTCGCTGAACGCTGATTTGTTATTTGCCACTGGTGAGACCGAAGTGCGTGATGCCGCATTGCCGCTGTTGCAGCGGATTGCCGCTGAGCTGCGGCAATATCCGTTTCCGCTGAACATTCAGGGGCATGCGGATGATACGCCATCGCGTGGGCTGACCAACTGGGAGTTGTCATCCTTAAGGGCGGCATCGGTGGTACAGAATCTGGCGTTGTATGGCGTGGCACCACAGCGGATGGCGGCAGTGGGGTTGTCTTACTATCATCCGCTCAGTACGGAAGAAACGCCGGAAGCCCGGCGTAAAAACCGCCGGGTGGTTATTTACATGACTCAGAATACAGATGAATCGCTGTGGACTCGTCCGTCAGCAGAAAATTGACACGATTCTTGCATTAACCAGGGTTGGCGGCAGGAAATGGTCTTTCATGGCCGTCTGCAGACAGGTCGGACGCAGCGAGCAGGTGAATTTTTGTGCGAATTTGGTCGATAGCAAATCAGAAAGGCGGGGTGGGTAAAACCACCAGTGTGGTCACACTGGGCGGCTTGCTGGCGGCGCAGGGGAAGCGTGTGCTGCTAGTCGATCTTGATCCGCATGGTTCCCTGACCAGCTATTTTCGTCAAAACCCTGACAATCTGGAACGCAGCCTGTATCACCTGTTTTTTGAGCAACGTTACAAAGATAAAGATTTTATTCATACCGTGCTGAAACCCACCAGTTTGCCGAACGTCAGCCTGCTGCCGGCCACCACGTCACTGGCTACCCTGGAACGCCAGGTCAGTGGTCAGGAAGGTATGGGGTTAGTCCTTGCCCGCTCGCTGGCGCAGCTGTGGGATGAGTACGATTACGCTTTGTTGGATACACCGCCCATTCTGGGGGTGTTGCTGGTGAATGCGCTGGCGGCTTGTCAGCGATTGATTATTCCAACCCAAACCGAACATCTGGCGCTGAAAGGGCTGGAGCGTATGGTGCATACCCTGAAAATGGTGATGCGCTCGCAGAATCGTCAGCTGCCCTATACCGTGGTACCAACCTTATTTGATCGGCGTACGCTGGCGTCGCTGACCACGCTGAAAGAAATGCGCCAGATTTACCACGATTCCCTGTGGTCGGAAGCCATTCCGGTCGATACCCGGCTGCGCGATGCCAGCCATGAAGGGCTGTTCCCACATCAGTTGGATGAGCAAAGCCGTGGTGTAAGAGCTTACCGGCATTTATTACAGGATCTGGAACAGGCGGAGGCGGCCCGTGAGCAAAGCTGACGTTAAACCCGTTGCCCTGCATAACCATGTGGATGGTGTGTTGCAGGATTATCTGGATCAGTTGCTGGTAACGGCTACGACCAGCCCGGCGGTGCAGGCTGTACCTGTGGCGGCAGAAACACCCGTGGTCAGAACAGTGGCACCGTTGCCGGTCAGTCGTCCGGTGGTGGCTCCGGCGCCGCAGATCGTTGCACCGGTAATAACAGAAACGGTGACAGAACCCCCCGTTGCCGTACCTGTACAAGCGGAAAGTACGCCTTTTCTCAGTACCCGGGAGGCGCTTAACTGGCGTTCCAGTCAGGGGATTGAGTGCCTGATTTTTAAAGTCGCCGGTCTGAAGCTGGCCATTCCGCTGCCGCTGCTGGGCGGGGTGTATCCGGTAACCGATAAGGTAACGCCACTGTTTGGTCAGGCGGCCTGGTCATTGGGGGTTTGGCAGGGTGATGACATAAAATTGACGATCATCGATAGCGCGGTGTTGATTATGCCGGAGCGTGGTGTGCAGTTACGTGAAAGCGGTTATCAGTTTTTTATTCAGCTGGATCGTTCTCCCTGGGCACTGGCCTGTCAGGAAATCTGTGATACCGTGACGCTGAGTTATGATTCCGTAAAATGGCGCGGAGAAAACAGTAAGCGGCCTTGGTTAGCCGGAACCGTTATTAACGAAATGTGCGCATTATTGGATGTGTCGGGGATTGAGCAGTTGCTGGAAGCGCAACGACGCCCGGTCGCTAACCGGCCTTGATGCGCCGCAGGAATTATTTCTTTCTTCAACTGGTACAGTTTGTGCTGTGAACTATATTAGAGAGAGATTCTGAACAGCTTTTTGACGCTGTCAGACGCAATCTTTCTTAGCGAGGATGTTTTTATGTCAGCGATGGCCGGAAATACCAAAGGTGCCGAAGATCCCGTATTGCAATGGGTAACCTTCCGCCTGGAAAACGAAACTTACGGCATTAATGTAATGCAGGTGCAGGAAGTACTGCGCTATACCGAGATTGCCCCGGTACCGGGTGCGCCTTCGTATGTGCTGGGTATTATTAACCTGCGCGGTAATGTTGTGACGGTGATTGATACCCGTCTGCGTTTTGGTTTACCGACTGCTGAGACCACCGATCAGACCCGTATCGTGATTATCGAAGCGGAAAATCAGGTGGTGGGCATTCTTGTCGATGCGGTGGCTGAGGTGGTGTATCTGCGTCAGTCTGAAATTGAAACCACTCCTAACGTCGGTAACGAAGAAAGTGCCAAGTTCATTCAGGGTGTTTGTCATAAAAATGACGAATTACTGATTCTGGTGGACCTGGAGAAAATGATGACGGACGAGGAGTGGTCTGAAATCCAGGGTTTATAGGAGCCTGTTATGCCATCTCTGTCACTGATGCATTGGTTGTTAGTCGGAAATATTGCTTTGCTGTTGCTGGTCGGCGGGCTGTTGTGGTCATTGCGGCGTCAACAGCTGCGTGAAGCTCAGCGGCTGGATCATGCATTGGCTGCCATGCAACAGGCCCAGAGTGGTTTAAGCAAAAGTACCGTGGGTATGGGGCGACGACTGAAACAGCTGGAAGGGCGTCTGCAGCAAACGGAACGCCGGTCGGTATTGCCGGACACGGATGACGATACCTTTGCTCAGGCTTCCCGCCTGATTGGTCTGGGTGCAACGGCCAATGATCTGGTTGATAACTGTGGTGTGCCACGGGGTGAAGCTGAGTTAATGGTGTCATTGAAGCGCCAGTCCTTGCCGCATTGATTGCCGCTGCTGCTGATTACTTCTGAAACCGCCGTCACTGGCGGTTTTTTTATAACTAAAGGATACATGGCAAGTGCTGCCGGCAGCCTATACTCCAGACAGGTTGCTTGGGAGGGTTGTTATGAAAACAACAATGACCGTACTGGCATGGCTGGTGACACTGCTCTTGCAGACCCCGGCTGTAACACCCGAAGTTGTCAGCAGCGACTTGCAGATGCAGGCTGCAGGCATGATCCGCAATGCCACTTTTATGGAACGTTCGCCCGAATTTACGGATCTGTATCTGATCCGAACCCCCGATAACGGCCGGCAGATCGTTATTTACTGCAATTCTTCCGCTTGCTACCGGTTGCGTACTCAGGCGTTGCACGCCTGAGTCACAAAGGTTGGGGCTGACTAAGCAGCGCTGATGAACAGCGCAACCACGCAACCGATACCAGCCATCCATGCCAGTGAGCGCAGGGTTGGCTTATTGGCCAGATACATCACGCCGTACAGAATACGACAGGCAATAAACGCCAGCGCCAGGGTATCGATGGTGTTTTGTACGGCACCCGCCTGATGCGCAATGATGACCGCCGCGGCAAAGGGTGGAAAAGCTTCAAAGCCGTTCAGCTGTGTCCAGTGTGCCCGTTTACGGTAACCCTGCTGTTTTTCCAGAAATTCCCGCGGTGAGTAATTGTTGTAACGCGGGCCGCCCGCTTTAGCCAGCAGAGTAAAAATGTATGGCAGTAACGCTGCTGCCAGTACGCTCCAGTATGCGATGGTCATCGTATTTTTCCTTGTTCTGAATCCGGTTGAAGGCGTTGCTATTTTCCGTACCCATTCGGGCTTGTGCGAGGTCTGAATGTGCCGGATAAGCAGCATTCAGGCAGCACCTGCTTATGTTAGTAGATGCCATAGGGTAATCTATACGACGTCATTTTTGCTGATTGGGCAGGATTTTTTGATCACTTCCTTGCAGACTGTTTCTCCGGCATCGTCAGTGCCAACCGTATCGGCACTGTGGTTGCGTGGCTTGTTGCAGGCTGCTGAAGCTTTGGGCCTTGATCCGCAAGCGTTGTTGCAGGGCGCTGAGATACCGGCAGCCTTGTTAAGCACTCCGTATGCGCGTATTTCACTGACGCAAAATCTGCGGTTATGGCGCCAGATAGAGAACCTCCGCCCGCAGCCAGATACCGGCTTACGTATTGGCGAAATGGTTAAGCCGAGCCATTTTCAGCTGTTTGCCCTGACGTTGATGCACAGCGATACGCTGGCGGCAGCCTTTACCCGTTCGATGCGCTATACGCGCTTGCTGAGTGACGGTGGCCATTATTTCCTGACCGGTGACAATAATCAGGCCGCCATTTGTTATGAGCCGCTGGGTGATGATTTCAGTCACCATCAGGTTGATGCGGTGCTGGTGTTATTGCGCTCTTTTGCCAATTGGCTGGCTTGCCGGACCCTGCCGTTATTACGGGTGGAAATGCGCCACCCGGCGCCGGCTGATCTCAGCGAATACCAGCGTATTTTTGCCGCACCACTGCAGTTTTCGTCGGACCGTAATGCTCTGGTTTTTGCCACGGAGGTGTTGGCGGAGCCGCTGGCGCTGGGTGATGAGCAGTTATCAACGTTGCATGAGCAAATGCTGGAAGCACAGCTGGCATTATTGAATCAACCGGATACCGCTGGTCTGGTACGGCATTTTTTACAGCATCAGGACGATTTGCAGATCGATCGGGATCAGGTGGCGGCGCGGCTGCACATGAGCGGACGTACACTGCAGCGTAAATTACAGGAATGCGGTACCAAATTTCAGCAATTGCTGGATGAGGAACGTTGCCGGCGGGCGCAGCAGTTATTGCGGCAAAGCGATTTACCACTCACGGTGATCAGCGAACGATTGGGTTTTGCTGAAAGCAGCGTGTTCAGCCGGGCGTTCCGGCGCTGGAGTGCCATGTCGCCGCTGGAATACCGGCGTGCGCACCAGGACAAAGGCTGAGCCGGTTACAGGCGCCAGTTCAGCCCGGCCTGAATCTGATAGTCCGTTCGCTGGGGCGATTCCAGTGCCGGACGGTTGCTGTTGTCATCCGGCAGATACCAGAACTCCCCACCACCACTCAGACCAGCGACCACATTCAGATTCTGGGTCAGACGTTGCCGCCACAATAATCCCAGCTGCAACTGTACACCGGTAAAACGATTTTCCTGCAGATCACCTAATGGTTGTTGTTGCAGATCGCCGACTTCGCCATACAGCAAGGCCAGCGACCAGTGCCATTGCCAGCCATAGCGCAGGGCTTCCCGTTCGGTGCGCAATATCCATAAACCGGTACGGGCGGTACTGAGGAAGTCGGTCGTGGTCGCTGATGCCGCACTGGCTGCATCGTTCACCAGCAGCGGATGCCGGCGATAATGGTAGGTGAGGCTGGTACGGGTAATGACGCTGTTGCTGAAACGGGTATCGATGGCCAGGCCGGTAAAATATTCTTCCTGACGCAGCAGAATATCCTGACCAGCAGCCAGATACGGCACATGGCCGCTTAACCGCAGTGGTTGTGCCGTGGTATGCAGTTGTTGAGCATTGCTGGAACCTGCAATCAGACCGAACAATACTTCCTGCTGGCGCAGTACGGGCCAGTACAGTTGTATGTCTTGCGCTTCCAGTGCGCCCCGGCTGCGGGAAAAATTGGTCGCCAGGCCCTGTTGCCAGTGGATATCCGGCAACGTCAGAAACCACCCCTGTTGTGGTGGTGGGGCGGTTATCAGATCGCACCCGACAAACCCGAAGCGGTCGCCCTTATCTACCAGCCAGCCGGATTGCAACCAGCCTTGCTGGCGCAGGCCACCGCCGCAATTAAGATGACTGCCAGCCCAGGCAGAGGCCGGCAACAGCATGATGATAAAGAAAAGTATTTTCATGATGTTGCTATCGGCTTACAGGGTAAAAACTGAAGCCCGTTCAGAGGGTTTTCAGCAGCGCCAGGGCATCGTCGTGATGAGTTTTGGTTTTGACTTTATCG
>JAEWQT010000224.1 GCA_023399105.1 Pseudomonadota bacterium
CTTTATAGCAGAACAAGAGCGGCGAAGGAACCTTCGCCGCAGAAGAGTCAGGCGGGCTTATTCGGCGTTGTGGGCCTTGCAGTCGGTATCCGGGTTCAGACCGGCCATTTCCCGCAGCATATCCATATCCTGCAAAATCACTTCTTTGCTCTGGGTTTCGATCAGGCCATTTTTCTGGAAGCGGGTAAACACACGGCTGATGGTTTCCACTGCCAGACCCAGATAGTTGCTGATATCGACGCGCGACATCGGCAGACGGAAGTGGTTGGCTGAAAAACCGCGACGGGCATAACGCTGGGAAATATCGAGCAGGAAGGAGGCTACGCGCTCTTCCGCATTCTTTTTGCTGAGTAGCAGCATCATGTTCTGGTCGTGGCGGATTTCGGTACCCATCGTACGCATTAATTGCTTGCGCAGATCGGGCAGGTCATCGGCCAGGGTATCCAGCTGCGGCAGCGGAATTTCACACACAGTGGTGGTTTCCAGCGCTTTGGCAGTGAGCGGATAGCTGCCATTGTCGTAACCCGACAGGCCAACCAGCTCGGAGGCCAGATGAAAACCGGTAATCTGTTCTTCACCATTGCTGGCCAGGGTATAGGTTTTCAGTGCGCCGGTGCGTACGGCAAATACCGACTGGAAGGGCTCCCCCTGCTGAAACAACAGTTGTCCCTTCTGAATAGGGCGCCCGCGGCGGATAATATCGTCCAGCCGTTCCATGTCAGAGTCATTCAGTGACAGTGGCAGGCACAGGGCATTCAGGGAGCAGGTTTGGCAATGTGGTTGAGTACCACGCAGCGGACTGTGAACAGCAGAGGTAGGTTTCATAGCATCGTCCTGTCGGTATCCCGCGGTGCGGTAAAAGCTGCGGCTATGTTCGGCACTCTCTTGCGCTATGTCAAGAATGAAACCAGACGGCAGCCCCGGTCCATAGACCAAAGACTATCAGCAACAGCGCCGCTATCTGACGTACCGCCGGGCGGTTCAGCCAGGGGGCCAGTACCGTGCCGGCCAATGTGCTGGCAAACAGAGCTGGCAAGGTGCCGATACCAAACGCCAGCATGGCCGCCGCGCCCATGGCCGGTGAGCCGTTCGCAGCGACCCAGGCCAGGGTGCTGTAAATCAGGCCGCAGGGCAGTAATCCCCACAGCATGCCCAGCCGCAGCTGGTCGAGCCGCCGGGCAGAACTGATAAAACGGCGGGTGATGGGTTGCAGGGCATTCCATACCGGTTTGCCCAGTTGTTCAAAGCGGGTCAACACCATCCACCAGCGCGCCACATACAAACCCATCAGTATCAGCATCAGGGCGGCAATACTGCGCAGCACCAGCATCAGCTGGTCGTGCAAACTGCCAAGCCATAACCCCAGGCTGCCCACCAGCAGACCGAGCAGGGCGTAGCTGAGCAAGCGTCCGCCGTTAAACAGCAACAGCGTCTGCAGCTGGCGCTCACCAGCCCGGCTGCCGATGGCCGCCGCGATGCCACCACACATCACCAGACAGTGACTGGAGCCAAACAGTCCCAACAGCAGGGCCGTCAGTAACGACAGGGGTTCAATCATCGGCTTTTGGTGGCTCTTGGGTGGTGGACGGCGTTGCAGGCTTCTGTTTGTCCTGTTCGTCGTCGTCAAACAGAATGCGATGGGCCGGCGAGTCCATGTCATCGAACTGACCGTGGCGTACGGCCCAGAAAAATACCCAGATGGCGATACTGAGCAGTACAAATGACAGCGGCACCATGGCCCAGAGTAAATCCATAATTAATGCTCCTTAGTCGGAATGGCCCGCAGCCATAACAGGCGCATCGCATTGGCGACCACCAGGACTGAACTTAACGACATACCAATGGCGGCTTGCCAGGGTTCTACCAGCCCGGACGCCGCCGCCGGTAAGGCCAATAGATTGTAGCCGATCGCCCAGGCATGGTTCTGGGCGATGATGCGCCGGGTTTTTCGGCCGGTATCCAGGCTTTGCAGTATCACTTCCAGCTGGCCGTTGGTGAGCAGGGTATCGGCATTGGTTTTGGCCAGGTCGCTGGCTTCGTTGACGGCCAGGGATAAATCGGCGCCGGCCAGTACTGGCACATCGTTGATACCATCGCCGACCATCATCACTTTTTCACCGGCCTGCTGCCATTGTGTAACGGCGGCCAGTTTATCGGATGGGGTCATGCCGGCGCGAACATCGCTGATGCCCAGTTCGGCGGCAACACGGGGGCCTGATTCGCCCGGATCACCGGTCAGCAGTGAAACAGCGATGCCGCGCTGCTGCAGCCCTTTTACTACGGTAAAAGCACTGCGGCGCAGGCTGTCGTTCAGCTGAATCCAGCCCAGCGGTTGCTGGTCGCTGGCCAGCAGTAACCATTGGCCGCTGGTATCCGGGGCGGTTAACGCCTGTGGCCAGGCGAAGTCAGCTCGGCCCAGGCGCAGCGTAATACCCTGCCACTGGCCCTGAATGCCCTGGCCGGAAATCTGTTCCGGCAGGCTGATGCTGGCGGCTTCAATACCACTGAAGGCCCTGGCGATGGGGTGGGTGCTGTATTTTTCCAGTCCGGCGGCCAGGCTCAGCAGTTCGGTTTCGGCCAGGTCGGCTAAGGGAACGACCCGCTCCAGCGTTAAGCGGCCCTGGGTTAAGGTGCCGGTTTTATCAAACACCACCCGGTTAATCTGCGGCAGGGTTTCCAGCACATGGCTTTTGCTGATTAATAACCCCCGCTCACGCATGGCGGCGGTGGCGGCGGTCAGGGCGGTTGGGGTGGCCAGTGCCAGCGCACAGGGACAGGTAACCACCAGCACCGACAGCGCAATAAAAAAGGCTTTTTCGGCGCCATCCGGCAACCAGAATAAGAATACCGCCAGCGACACCAGTAATACTGCCAGCACGAAATAGCTGGCGACCCGGTCGGCAATTAAGGCGGCGCGGGGCTTGGCCTGCTGCGCGCGGTCGAGTAGCCGCATAATGGTGGACAACTGCGCATCGGCACCGGTAGCCGTTACCTGCATCAGCAGCGGGCTTTCCACATTCATGGTGCCGCCAATTAAGGTATCGCCAACTTTTTTGCCCACCGGCATGTATTCACCGGTTAGGGCGGCTTCATCCACCGAGCTGCGGCCTTCCAGCACAATGCCGTCGGCGGCAATGGCCTGGCCGGGTTTTACCCGCAGAATATCGCCAACGTTAATATCGGTGGACGCAATCAGCACGTCTTCGCCGTTTTCTACCCGTAAGGCTAAATTCGGCAACAGGGTCAGCAGATTGTTGCCGGCGCGGCTCATGCGGTGGCGGGCGCGCATTTCAAAATAACGGCCAATCAGCAGGAAAAAGATGAACATACAGATTTCGCTGTAATACACCTCGACGCCCTGATTAAAGGTACTCCAGATGCTGGCGACAAAGGCCAGCATAATGGCCAGTGAGACTGGCACGTCCATGGTTAAGTGACGGGCCTGAATATCACGCAAGGCGGCGCGGAAGAAGGGGGCGCCGCTGTACAGGATGACCGGAATGGCCAGAATCATCTGCGCCAGCCGTAAAAACATTTCCCCCTCCACCGTCATGTCGGCGTAGGTGGGAATGGCCATCATCATAATCTGCATCATGCCAAAGCCGGCCAGTGCCATGCGGCGGATAGCGACTTTGTTTTCTTTTAAGCGGCTTTCTTCCTGCGAGGTGGCCGAAAACGGCGTGGCTTTATAGCCCAGCCGTAACAGGGCTTCGATGAGAGTGGAAACTTTAATGTCGGCCGGCCGCCAGCGCAGGAATAAGCGGTGGCTGGACAGGTTCAGCAGGGCTTTTTCCACCCCCGGCAGTTGCGCCATGCGGTGCTCAATCAGCCAGCTGCAGGCGGCACAACTGATGCCTTCGATAATAAAGGTCGCTTCGGCAGCGTCGCCATCACGGCCGACAAATTGTTTTTGCAGGGCGTCGCTGTCGTAAAACAGCAGGGTTTCGCGGGCTTCAACATTGTTGTTATCAAAGGCCGCCGGGGAAACGTCCGGCAACTCGGTGCGATGCCGGTAATAGTCTTTCAGGCCGCTGGCGACAATGGTTTCGGCAATGGCTTTGCAACCCGGGCAACACATCGGCTGGGGCTGGCCATCAATGATGGCTGTCCAGCGCTCGCCTTCGGTAACGGCTTCGCCGCAGTGGAAGCAAGACGGCTGCGGCGGATTGGCAGAGGTGTTCATTGGGCGCTTAACGTAACCGCCTTGTCTGCTTCAATGATTTCGGTTGTGCGTACCCGCCAGCCCTGTTCCGGGCTTTGCAGCCAGATATGGCGACGCTGTGGCAGCACCAGTTCGTTCACACCAGCGTACTGGCCGGGGCCAATGCGCTGCAGAAAGACTTCCAGATCCTGCTCTTGCAGGGTGGGGTGAATCAGTTTCAGCTGCAGCGAGGCCGGTTCTGTTTGTTGACCGGTGAAATTACCCTGCAGCAGCAGCACAACATCGCTGCTGTTTAAGGTCAGCTCGGCCTGAATGTTCAGCGCCTGGGCTTTGGCATCCACTTCCACGTTTTCAGTAAAGCTGACACCGTCTTTGTAGTAACTGTCGGAGACCAGCGAATCTTTGCTGCCCAGGGCCAGGTTCAGCATGACAAAACCCCAGATGACGGCCAGTAACGGAATACCCGCTACCAGGATAACCATGGGTTCTTTGTAAAACGGCGTTACGGATTCTTGTTCGGCTTTCATAGCAGTTCTGCACAGTTAAAAATGGCCTAAGTGTACTGACGGCGAACACTGTCGGCCAGCGCGGTTTTGTCAGGAATTTCCCTGACAAAACACGCGGGTTATGGCTCAGTTCAGCGGGGCTATAAAGGTGTTTTTCACCCGTTTAACCACTTCGCCGGTATCGGCTTCGCGCACCACAAAATACACTTCATTACGGCTGCTGGTCAGCTTGGCGCTGGCAGGATCAATTTCCAGGGTCAGCAGCACTTCGCGCACTTCGTTGACGCGCAGATCGTAGCTGGCTGCGGCATCCATGGTCACGCCATCCAACCCCTCGACGCTCAGAGTGTAAGACTTCGGCGCCTGCGACATATTAATCAGCTTCAGGGTGTAGCCGTTGGTAATGGTGTCGTTGACGGTTTGCTGGTACAGCGCGCCACGGCCACGCTCTACTTCCAGTTTGAACGGTGTACGGGTCAGCAGCACATAGGAGAAGGCAGTGACCATGGCCAGCATAACGACGGCGTAGCCAAGCAGGCGCGGACGCATAATATGGGTTTTGCCGCCTTCCAGCTCGTTTTCCGTGGTATAGCGGATCAGGCCTTTCGGCATCTCCAGTTTTTCCATAATGGAGTCACAGGCGTCGATACAGAGTGCACAGCCGATGCACTGGTATTGCAGACCATCACGGATATCAATACCCACCGGGCACACCTGTACACACAGGGAGCAATCAACACAGTCGCCCAGTTGTTTCTGTGCTTCCTGGTCGGCTTCTTTTTTGCTGCGCTTGCCGCGCGGTTCGCCACGGTTGTAATCGTAGGAGACGGCTAAGGTGTCGCGGTCGTACATCACCGACTGGAAGCGGGCATACGGACACATATAAATACACACCTGTTCACGCATCCAGCCGGCGTTGATGTAGGTGGCGACGGTAAAAAATGCAATCCAGAAAAACGCCCAGCCGTTGATATCGAAGCCCAGCATGTTGGGCACCAGATCACGGATGGGGGTGAAATAACCAACAAAAGTCACCCCGGTCCAGAACGCAACCAGTAACCACAGGGTATGTTTAATGGCTTTTTTGCGTGCTTTGGTGGCGCTCATGGGTTCTTTATCGAGCTTGATACGGGCATTGCGGGTGCCTTCCACACGCTCTTCGATCCACATGAAAATAAAAGACCAGGCCGATTGCGGACAGGTGTAACCACACCAGATACGGCCAGCCAGATTGGTAATGGTAAACAGAGCAAAAGCAGAAATAATCAGCAGCCAGGACAACAGCATAAAATCCTGCGGCCAGAAGGTAATGCCAAAAATGTGGAACTGACGCGCTGGTAAATCAAACCAGACGGCCTGACGGCCTTCCCAGTTCAGCCAGGCGGTACCGAAGTACGCCAGCATTAACGCCCACAGAGTCCAGGTGCGCAGCTTCTGAAAAACCCCTTCAATTTCACGAACGTAAATCTTTTTACGTTTTTCGTACATGCTTTTGGTTTCGGGGGTGACGTTTTTAACCGGAATATTACTCATAGGGCAAACCACCTCGGTTGTATGCAACACGGCGCTTTATGAAACCGAAGCCGGGCAGGGGATCCACAGCGCTCTCTATATAACGCAGCGATTATATAGTTTTTTGGCAGGTCATAAGTGAAAAAAGCGGCAGAATGCCGCCTTTTTCATGTTTTCTTGTCCTGGCTCAAACCACACCGGACATCAGCCTGCCGGCAGGGCCGACAGGCTTTTTTGCTTACTGCTGTGCCGGAGCTTCGTTGGACAGCGAGTAAACGTAAGTGGCCAGCAGGTGAATCTTCGCTTCTGCGTTGTTACCCAGAATTTCCAGGTGAGCCGGCATGTTGCCATTACGGCCATGACGCAGAGTGAATTCGATCTGCTTGGAAGAACCACCGTACAGCCAGATGTCGTCGGTCAGGTTCGGAGCGCCCAGCATCTGGTTGCCCTTACCATCAGCACCGTGACAAGCCATACAGAACGCCTGGTACTGCGGAGCAGCATTTTTGGCGGCGGCTTCGTCATGGCTTAAACCAGACAGGCTGCGCACGTAGTTAACCATGTCCAGAGTACCTTGCTCACCCAGGCTTGCTGCCCAGGCCGGCATGATGCCCTTACGTCCGTAGGTCAGGGTGTGCTTGATGGCTTCCGGAGAACCGCCGTACAGCCAGTCGTCGTCGGTCAGGTTCGGGAACCCCAGCGCGCCTTTGGCGTTGGTGCCGTGGCACACAGAGCAGTTGCTTTTGAACAGGCGCTGACCAGACTGCAGGGCATCTTCGTTAGCGATCAGTTGCTCTACCGGTACGGCTGAGTATTCAGCGTACAGCGGAGCAATGTCTTTATCGAAGGCCTGAACCTCAGCTTTCCACTGGTTTTCAGACGACCAGCTTACCTGTTCGCCATCGACTTCAACGGTCAGGATGCCTTTGAAGTTACCCAGACCGTAGACGCCCAGATAAGCGACAGCGAACACAATGGTGCCCCAGAACATAAATACCCACCAACGCGGCAGCGGGTTGTCCAGTTCCTGAATACCATCGTAATCATGACCAGTGGTCTGGTCCGTTTCTTCTTTACGCTGGCCGCGGCTGGTGTACTGGATCAGTACGCCGCAACCAATGATGGATCCCAGTACGATGACGGTGACCCACACTTGCCAGAAAGTGCTTAACATAACTTATTTACTCCGATCGTTATCGTCGTGCGCGGGCATCTCGTTATTGTCGTGAAACGGGATTTGCGCATCGTCATCAAATCTTTTCTTCCGGCTTGAGCCATAAGCCCACCAGAGAATCGCACTGAAGGCGATGAGGGCGAAAATGCTGCCCAGGCCACGCACGTCGTTAATGTCCATGGGGATTACCGTTTAGTAGTAACTGTGCCCAGCTGCTGCAGATACGCAACCAGAGCTTCGATTTCAGGCATACCATCAACAGCGTCTTTGGCCCCTTCGATGTCATCCGCTGTGTACGGTACGCCGACCATACGCAGAGCTTTCATCTTCTTCGGAGTCAGGCGGCCATCGACTTTGTTTTCGAACAGCCAGGGGTAAGACGGCATGATGGACTCAGGTACCACGTCACGCGGGTTGTACATGTGCGCGCGGTGCCATTCATCAGAGTAACGGCCACCCAGACGAGCCAGGTCAGGACCGGTACGCTTGGAGCCCCACAGGAACGGATGCTCATACACATGCTCACCAGAGGTAGAGAACGGACCATAACGCTCAGTTTCAGCGCGGAACGGACGTACCATCTGGGTGTGGCATACGTGGCAACCTTCACGGATATAAATATCGCGGCCTTCCAGCTGAGCAGCGTTCAGCGGCTTCAGACCTTCCGCCGGTTGAGTGGTGTCTTCATGGAAGAACAGCGGCACGATCTCAACCAGACCACCCCAGCTCAGGGCGATCACGATCATTACCACCATCAACGGCAGGCTTTTCTCAATATTGTCGTGCTTAATCATGTCTCACTACTCCTTAAGCCTGGGCTGCTGCAGCATTGCCAGCTTCTTTGTTGGCAGCGCGGACAGTCATGAACACGTTGTACGCCATAATCAGCATACCCAGCAGGAACAGGGCACCACCGATTACACGCACCACGTAACCACCGTGAGACGCTTCAACCGATTCAACAAAGCTGTAAGTCAGAGTGCCGTCGGCGTTAACTGCACGCCACATCAGACCTTGCATAATACCGTTCACCCACATAGAGGCGATGTACAGCACAGTACCGATGGTAGACAGCCAGAAGTGGGTGTTGATCAGGGAGATGGAGTGCATCTCACCGGCTTTGCGGCCGAACATGATCGGGATCAGGTGGTACAGAGCACCGATAGACACCATAGCAACCCAGCCCAGAGCGCCGGAGTGAACGTGGCCGATGGTCCAGTCGGTGTTGTGAGACAGCGCGTTTACGGTCTTGATCGACATCATCGGGCCTTCGAAGGTAGACATACCGTAGAAGGACAGAGACACCACCAGGAAGCGCAGGATCGGGTCGTTACGCAGTTTGTGCCAGGCACCAGACAGCGTCATCATACCGTTGATCATACCGCCCCAGCTTGGTGCCAGCAGGATCAGAGACATAACCATACCGGCAGTCTGAGCCCAGTCCGGCAGTGCGGAGTAGTGCAGGTGGTGACCACCAGCCCAAACGTAGATAGAAATCAGCGCCCAGAAGTGCACGATGGACAGACGGTAAGAGTAAACCGGACGACCAGCCTGCTTCGGCACGAAGTAGTACATAATCCCTAAGAAGCCTGCAGTCAGGAAGAAACCTACCGCGTTATGGCCCCACCACCATTGAATCATGGCGTCGATAGTACCGGCGTATACAGAGTAAGACTTGGTCAGGGAAACCGGTACAGCCAGGTTGTTACCGATGTACAGGATCGCAATCATGATCATGAACGCAGCGAAGAACCAGTTGGCAACATAGATGTGGCTTTCTTTACGAATGGCCACGGTGCCCAGGAAGTTCACAACGTAAGCCACCCACACCAGCGCAACCAGAATATCAATCGGCCATTCCAGCTCGGCGTATTCTTTAGTACTGGTCATACCCAGCGGCAGAGTGATAGCCGCCAGCACAATCACAACCTGCCAGCCCCAGAAGGTGAAGCTTGCCAGCGTGTCCGAGAACAGACGGGTACGACAGGTGCGCTGCACAATGTAGTAGGAGGTTGCAAACAGGGCAGAACCGCCAAATGCAAAAATAACTGCGTTGGTGTGTAACGGACGCAGACGTCCGAACGACAGCCATGGCAGATCAAAGTTCAGTGCGGGCCAGGCCAGCTGGGCAGCGATGAGGACACCGACTGTCATACCAACAATGCCCCAAACTACGGTCATGATGGCAAACTGTCTTACCACCTTGTAGTTGTACTCGGGATGGTCAAATGCTGTGCTCATGATTGGATTCCATTTAACAGCGAGGGTTGAGGGTTAAAAAAATCGGCGTAATTATGGTGTTTGACCGCCGCCAATGCAATCAAACACAGGAAAAACACCTGATTTTACAGCAGGTTAACCTGCTGATTCCGGTACTCTCTGGTTACCTTGTGAGAATCATTCTCAGGCAATCCGGAAAGACCCTGCCGCACACCATTACAGATTCCGGGTCTGTCGGAATACGGTTGAGGTGATCATATTCAAGTCGCTGTTACCCACATTGATATAGCGCAAGAAGTTCCGGTGGTGGTAATCAGGCTGTTATCGGGTGTTGACGGGATTGGGTTTGAAAGTGGAATAGCTGGATGTTTTAAGTGGCTATTGTTTCATTTTTGTTCTTTTTAATGCCGGAGCGGTAAAAACCGCTCCGAAACGTGCCAGCCAGATCAGGCCTGCAGCAGGGTGATTTTCTCTTCCTGCTCCAGAATCGGCTTAATGGCATCAATCAGTTTTTTGCGGTCTTCAGAATGTGACCACTGATACCAGGCTTCTTCACTCTGCCAGTTGGTGATAATCACCCGATGATTGGCATTCTTCACATCTTTGTAGTTCACCCCGGATACATAACCAGGCGCCTCCAGCATGGTGCGCAGCATGCTCTTAATAGTGGCTTCGTAGGTGGACTCCATACCTTCGGCGATAACCCGCTCGATGATCACCTTCAACATACGCGTTTCCTTATTCAGTAATTATGGATAAAAGCAGCAAAGCCCAATTGGCCATTCGCGTTATACGTTAGTGGCGTGGCTGTGCTAATGCAATCGTTGAGCAGCACCTGTTTATGGGGATGTTAATCAATCTCAATTAAAAGTTCCCTTGTGATAATAAAAAAATAATATCAAAAGTTAATAAAAGCGTTTCTCATTTAGATTGGCTTTGTTAGTATGCCCTGGCTTTCGGGGGAGGACCGCAACAAGACGAGTCGTCCGGATACAACAGCAGGTGGCTGGGGGCAGCTACCGACAGAGGATCAATCATGAAGAAGCACACCAATACAGCCATGCGCAAAGCGCTGCTGCCACTGGCCATTGCCGCCGTCAGCCTGAATGTTCAGGCGCAGGAACAGGGCGATGCCGTACAACTTTCCAACATGGTGGTCTCAGCGGCGGGTTTTGAACAGTCCGTTATGGATGCACCGGCCAGCATTACGGTTATTGATCGTGAAGAACTGGAAACTAAGCGTTACCGCGATCTTGCTGAAGCTTTGTCGGGTATTGAAGGTATTGATGTGCTCGGCAGTACCGGTAAAGCCGGTGGTCTGGATATCCGTATTCGCGGCATGAGCAGCGAATACACTCTGATTTTGTGGGATGGTCGTCGTCAGAATCTGGCTGGTAACTCTACGCCGAACGGATTTGGTGATACGCAAAACAGCATTATGCCGCCGCTATCTGCCATTGAGCGCATTGAAGTGATTCGTGGCCCGATGTCTACTCTGTACGGCGCCGATGCTTTAGGTGGTGTGATTAACATTATTACCCGTAAGGTGGCCACCGAGTGGGGCGGTAACATCCGGATCGAAGCCGGTGTTCCGGAAGATAGCGCCTGGGGCCAAAGCCGCAAGGTGGATGTTTATGCCACAGGGCCTCTGGTGGAAGGTTTGGCCGGTTTGGCGGTGCGCGCGGGAGTGTATGACCGTGAAGCGTCTGATCTTATTGCTGCTCCGGGGTTAACACCGTCTGGCCGTAATCCGGCTCCGGCTGAATCTGATCAATACAATGTTGGCGCGCGTCTGACCGTCACACCTACAGAGAATCACGATATTTGGTTTGATGTTGATTATGTTGATACTCGTTACAACAACGAAGATTCCCGCTTAGGTACCCTGGATACTCCCTCTAGCATCAGAGGCTATGAAGACGAGCTGGGCTTTAAGCGCAGCCAGATTGCGCTGGGCCATAATGGCCGCTTTGCTGCCGGTACGCTGGAATCCAGCATTATGCAGACTGTAAACGAAACCGAGGGTCGCACCATTCCCTCGGCGGCCAGACTGGCAGGGGATCCCTCGATTGGTAAGGCTCGTGAGTTAGAAACTACCAATACCGTTATTGATACCAAGTACGTAGCTCCTGTTGGCCAGTCCAACCGTATTACAATCGGTGGCCAATACTGGGATGCCGAATTGGTCGATGGCTTGCTTCCACAAGATACCCATGAACAGACTATGTGGTCATTTTTTGCTGAAGATGAGTGGCACGTTCTGGATAATCTCGCTGCAACCATCGGTGCTCGTTACGACGACCATGATGCCTTTGGTGGTCATGTCAGCCCACGCGTTTATCTGGTCTGGAATACCTCTGACCAAGTAACTGTGAAGGGTGGTATTAGTCAGGGTTTTAAAACCCCGCGTATTGATCAGTTAATTGATGGTGTCAGTGGCATCGGCGGGCAGGGTACCAATATTTCGATTGGTAACCCGAATTTAGAACCAGAAATCAGTACTACTACGGAACTGGGAGTACTGTTCGACAATATGCGGGGTTTAAGCGGTTCAGCAACAGCTTTCCACAATAAAATTGACGACAAAATTGCCAGCGAAGGCAGCTGTACCGAGCAGTTTATTTCCAGCTGTTCTGCTAACCCCACGGCTACTTACAGCATTAACATTGATGAGGCTGAAACCTGGGGTGTGGAACTGGGCTTAGGGTTGCCATTGGTTGAGGACGTATTGGCATTGCATGTTAATTACACCTGGACTGACAGTGAAGTGACTGAAGGTGGTAAAAAGAATGGCCAGCTCAGTAACACCCCTGAACACATGGCTAATGCTACCTTACGCTGGACCTTGAACGAGCAGGCCAATCTGTGGTTGCGTGGTCAATATCGCAGCGACAGCAATCGTTTTTCTGGTGCTATCAGCGAATTGAGCGCTGCTAATCGTAAAATTTACGATGCGGTCGGTGACCTGAAAGGATACACCCTGTTTGAATTAGGTGGCTCTTATAAGGTTTCAGAAACCCTGTCGTTGAATGCCTCGGTATCAAACCTGCTGGACAAGGATTTTACTGAATACGCCAGCTACGATTCGGATAACGATGGCATCAACGATGCGTATGCCAGCAAATACTTCCAGAGTTCTTCCAGTGTGGCGGGGACAACGTTGCCCGGTCGTACTTTCTGGTTATCCGCTAATCTGAGCTTCTGATTTTTCAGATCATCCCAACAAGCCGCACCCCAGGGTGCGGCTTTGTCGTTTCTGCCTCGCAATAATGGGGTACCAAAACCCCGCAGACTCTGCCAAATCAGTACATAAAAATTCAAGATGCTAATAAAAACACTTCTTATTTGCATGATGTCTGGTACACTTTCGATCCAGTTAAACACCACAGCCTTCCGGCCTTACCGCTGAGTTTTAGCACCCCATGAACACATCAACACCAGCCCGTATTACCAACCGCCTGTCATTCGGCACCCTGCGCCAGTGGCATTGGATCAGCTCGGCGGTGTGTCTGGTCGGCATGGTGTTGTTCGCCTTTACCGGCATCACCTTAAATCACGCTGGTGATATTGAAGCCAAACCCGTTACCACCACGCTGGAAGTGGAATTAACCGCAGGCTTGCTGAAAACCCTGCACAACCGCAGCGAAGGCCCGTTACCGCTGGCGGTGCGGCAATGGTTGCTGCAGGAACACGGTATTAATACTCCGGCCAGCGCCGCCGAATGGGATGGCAACGAACTGTATTTGGGCATGCCCAAACCCGGCGGCGACGCCTGGCTGAGCATCGAACTGGACAGCGGTTATTTAATTTACGAAAACACCGAGCGTGGCGTTATTTCTTATTTGAACGACCTGCACAAAGGCCGTAATACCGGCACCGCCTGGAGCTGGTTTATCGATATTTTTTCCGTGCTGTGTCTGGTGTTTTCCCTCAGTGGTTTATGGCTGCTGGTGCGTTACGCCCAACAACGCCCCGGCACCTGGCCGATGGTGGCCCTGGGTGTGGTTATTCCGCTGTTAATTATTATTTTGAGCGTGCATTAAGGAGTGATTATGAAAAACGCATTACTGCCCGCAGCCCTGCTGCTGGCCGCCACACTGCCGGTGCAGGCGGCAGAATTAAACGTCTCGGTGGAGCTGCCCAAGCTCACCGTAGCCGAATACCACAAGCCCTATGTGGCGGTGTGGATTGAAGACAGCAACAAACAAGTGGTCAGCAATTTGGCCGTTTGGTACGACGCCAAAATGAAAAATAACGAAGGTGAAAAATGGCTGAAAGACATGCGCCAATGGTGGCGTAAAACCGGCCGCACCTTAACCATGCCGGTCGATGGCGTTACCGGTGCCACTCAGGGCCCGGGCCAATACGATCTCAGCTTTACCTCTGGCAAGGCGCCATTAAACAGCCTGGCCGCCGGTGATTACACCCTGCGCGTTGAAGCCGCGCGCGAAGTGGGCGGTCGTGAAGTGGTCGATATTCCGTTCAACTGGCCACAAGCCAAAGCCGCTACGTTCACCGCCACCGGCAGCACCGAACTGGGTGCCGTGGCCGTCAGCATTAAACCCTGAGCAGGAGCATTCGTATGTTGAATAAAACCGTATTTAAACCTTTATTAGTTGGCGCGCTGGTGCTGGGTAGTGTGGCCGTACAGGCGCACCGCGCCTGGATTTTGCCGCAGGAAACCGTACTGTCGGGCGAAGGTCGCTGGGTCAGCTTT
>JAEWQT010000260.1 GCA_023399105.1 Pseudomonadota bacterium
ATGTGGAACGACGACCTCTTTGCCGCCATGCGCCGCCTGAGCCAGCGCCAACCGCAGCAATACGATGGCAGCGTTAGTGCCACCATCGCCACCTTTACCGCCGCCGGACTGGTGCGCCGAGGTCTGCTCGGCGCCGGTTTCAGCGTTAAGCGCGTGCCGGGTTATGGCCGTAAACGGGAAATGCTGGCCGGCGTGTTCAACCGCCGTTGCGGCCCCGAGCAACCACCGCACCATTTACATAAACCCTGGCTGTTGCCAACCAATAGCCCGGCTGGCCAGCCGTCCGTTTTACCCAGGGTGGCCGTTATCGGCGCGGGTTTAGCCGGAGCCTGCACCGCCCGGGCGCTGGCCGAACGGGGTTGCCAGGTCAGCGTGCTCGACCCGGCCGGCATTGCCAACGGCGCATCCGGCAATCCGCAGGGCGGCCTGTACATCAAACTGGCGGCCGGTGACGATGCGATGCACACCGCCTTTTATCTGGCCGCCTACCAATATGCCCTGCCCTTTATGCAGCGTTATCTGGGCCCGGGCACAACCGATAATCCCTACTGGCAACAATGCGGGGTTTTGCAGCTGGCCTATGACGATAAAGAAGCCAGCCGCCAGCAGAAATTTACCGCCAGCCAGGCGCTGCCGGCGGAACTGGTACAGCCGGTCGATGCCGCACAGGCCAGTGCTCTGGCCGGCAGCCAGCAACCACAGGGCGGGTTATTTTTCCCCGCCGCCGGCTGGGTCAGCCCGGCGGACTTATGCCGCCAGCTGCTGCAACATCCTGCGATTGGCGTTATTGAGCAAGCCGTTACTCAACTGCTGCCTGTCACCGGGGCTGAGCAACCAGGCTGGCAGGTACACACCAGCACCGCTGCCTTAACGGCTGATCAGGTGGTGGTGGCTACCGCTTACGAAGCCACGGCCTTGTTGCCGCAGGCCTATTTGCCGCTGAAACGCATCCGCGGTCAGCTCAGTTATCTGGATGCAGCACAGACGCCAATGCTGAATACTGTGCTGTGCGGGCGCAGCTATCTGCCGCCACCGCGCGACGGCCGCCAGTGCCTGGGCGCCACCTACACCCTGCGCGATGACGCCCCAACCCTGCGTGAGCAGGATCACCTCACCAACGTGCAGCATCTGGCCGATTTCGGCCCATCCTGGGCGGAACTGGCCGGTGCGGCGGGAATGCAGGCGGTAACCGGCGGCCGCGTGGGCTTCCGCTGTACCGCGCCCGATTATCTGCCGTTGGTCGGCGCGGTGCCGGTCGCCAAAGAATTTGCCACCACCTTTGCGCCACTGGTGCGTAACGCCAAAAAAATTCCACCACTTACGGCACCACAATTACCTGGCTTATGGCTGAATGTGGGACATGGTTCGCGCGGACTGGCGTCGGCGCCGCTCTGTGGGGAAATGCTGGCGGCGATGATTTGCGGCGATGCCTTACCAGTCGGCAATGAGATGGCTGAGGCTTTATGGCCGGGGCGTTTTTTACTGCGGGATATGGTGCGGCGGAAGCTGCCGCCGCAAGTGGATTAAGCGGGTTTACACCACCCGCTTCAGTTGTTGTTTGCGCTGTTCGCGCTGGCGCCGCTGTTCGGCTGCGGTTTTGGCCTGCTCCGCGTCGGTGCGGATCTGGCGCATGGCCGCCTCAAGTTCAGCACAACACTGACGGATAACCGCCAGCTGGGCTTTCATCTGATCGATGTCGCTTAAAGACTGGCGTATTTTACGCTTAACCTGCTGTTGTCTGAGTTCATTCATTCTGCTCACCCGACCAGCCCTGATGGCGCAATGTGCGTGTCATCTCAATGTGGCAGGTCAGGCTGTTGGGGTCAAACAACAAGGTGGCATCACCGCGCTGCAACTGCGTCAGCACCTGGGCTTTTTTATCGGCCAGGCTGTAGCTGTAATCGCCGTAATCCGTGCCTTCGCGGGTCACAAAGTCTTCCAGAATACCGTCGAGGGCATCGGCGCTGAGTTGTTGGTAAGGAATGGCCAGAACGCCATCCTGAGGCGTTTCGTCCAGATAATCGGGAATATCAGATGGCAAAACCGGCCTCCCGCTCCCATTCGCAGTTCATGCGCAAATCGGCATCCGACGGACAATGGCCCTGCTCGGAATTCCAGTTAAAGGTGTGTTTGCCCGACAACTCGGTCTCCAGATGCACGGTGGCCGACACCCAGTACATGCTTTTCAGCAGGGTTTCAAACTGGCGCAACCAGTGTTCCCACTCGTATTCCACCGCTTTATAAGAAGCGGCGAAATGAATCAGCTGGGTCTGGTAAGTACCGCTGAAGACATCATCGCCGGGCATGCTGAACATTTCCCGGCACAACAACGACCATTCATCATCCACGCCCAGCGGTAACGACTGAATGGCCGACCAGTTGGCACGCCGGTGCACCCGGGCAGTAAAAGGATCGGCCGCCGGAATATGGCGGATTACCCCGTATACGATGGATTCCTGATCGAAGTTTGACACAGCGGGTCCTTTCAACAGACAACTGAGCGGATCATAACGGAATTCCGGCGAAACCCAAACGACACTTTTGGCCAGCCGAAATAACCGCAGCCGGGCACCATTACAGTGGCCGACCGCGGTTGCTTAACAGGCTGAACACTGAGGCTCAGGCCGCTTGCTGTTTGCCCTCTGAGGCCGGGAACGAATATTTCCACACCCGCTGCAGCACGGTGAAATACTGGGCAAAAAACGGACCGGTATTGTAAGGAATGCCGTGTTTTTTGCAGACTTCCGCCACCTCGGCAGCCATGGCCGGGTAATGGCGCGCCGGCACATCGGGGAACAGGTGGTGTTCCACCTGACAGCTGAGATGGCCGGTTAAAATATGAAACCAGCGCGGGCCTTCCAGATTGGAGGAACCCAGAATCTGACGGTAATACCACTGACCACGGGTTTCATTTTTGCATTCTTCTTCACTGAAAGTATGGGCTTCTTCGGTAAAGTGACCGCAGAAAATAATGGTCGAAGTCCATAAATTACGGATCAGGTTAGCGCAGGCGTTGCCGATTAGTACCTGGAAAAACACCGGGAAACACAGCAGCGGCCAGAAAACATAATCTTTAAACATCTGATAAGAAATTTTATTAAAAAAATCTTTTTTCAGTTGTTCTCGGCTGATCGGCAAATGACTGTGCTTGCGTTTTTTGCCAAAGAAAATCCGCTCGGCCGCCACTTCGTGATAAGCCACACCCCACTCAAAGAAAATACTCAGCAGCCAGTAATACACCATCTGCAGCGTATTTTTGGGGCGCCAGGGTAAATCGTTACTCAGGCGCAACAAGCCATAACCGTAATCCCGGTCTTTACCAATAATATTGGTATAAGTGTGGTGCTCATGGTTGTGGTAACGCTTCCACGAGCCGCTGTCGCCGGCGTTATCCCATTCAAATTTGCGCGAATTAATGTGCGGGTCGTTCATCCAGTCGTACTGACCGTGCAGCACGTTATGGCCAATTTCCATATTGTCGAGAATTTTGGCAATGCCCAGGGCAAAGACACCGCCAACCCACCACAGTGGGTGTAAAAAACCCAGTACGATGCAGAGGCGGCCGGACAGATCCAGCAGACGCTGAAAACGGATCATCTTACGAATGTAATCGGCATCGGCCTGCCCCACTTTGGCCAGGGTATTATCGCGGATGCGGGTAATGTCCTGTTCAAAGGACTGCAGGGTTTCTGCGGAAGGAATATGAGCAGAAGGCATAATCTTTTCCTTATAAGTCGAGAACCAGATCGCTGGCCGCGACCGAGACACATAACTGAATTTCACCGGCGCCGGTGTCCGAATACTGACCAGTGAGGCTGTTGTACACCACCCCGCTCTGTTTCTGGCAGATGCACTGGTGGCAGACGCCGACCCGACAACCACTGACCGGTTTCAGGCCGGCGTTTTCCGCGACTTCCAGCAGGCTGCGGGCGCTTTCACCGGCGGCAATATCGACATTGATACCCGACTGACGGAAGGCCACCAGCGCGGCATCGCTGCTGCTGCGTTCCTGATCAATGGGCGCGGCACCAAAGTATTCAAAACCGATATTCTGCGGTGGCACCTGCAGGTCGGTAAGGATCCGGCGACTGAGAGCGATCATCGGCGCCGGGCCACAGATCAGAATCTGACGACGGGCAAAATCCGGGCAATACTGCTGCAGTAATTCGGCACTGATCAGACCATGCTGTTCGTTATCCAGCAGAGTGATGTTCAGCTGCGGGTTATCC
>JAEWQT010000291.1 GCA_023399105.1 Pseudomonadota bacterium
GACTGGGGCTGGATGTGTCATCGGAAAGTGCGCTGGCCGCCGGTCTGGTGATGGGCATTATGATTATTCCGTTCGTGTCATCACTGTCAGACGATGTGATCAATGCCGTGCCGCAATCGTTGCGCGATGGCAGCTATGGCCTGGGTGCCACCCGCAGTGAAACGGTGAAAAAAGTGGTCCTGCCGGCGGCGCTGCCGGGCATTGTCGGCGCCATTATGCTGGCCGTGTCACGCGCCATTGGTGAAACCATGATTGTGGCCATGGCGGCTGGTCTGGCCGCCAACCTCACCGCCAACCCGTTCGACAGCGTCACCACCGTAACGGTACAGATCGTGACCCTGCTGGTGGGCGACCAGGAATTTGATTCACCGAAAACACTGGCAGCCTTTGCGTTGGGCTTAATGCTGTTCCTGACCACGCTGGTGCTGAATTTTGTTGCCCTTAAAGTTGTGAAGAAATACCGGGAGCAATATGACTGATTCATCCTTAACCACCCGCCAGAAAGTTGAGCGCAGCATGCAGTACCGGCGTGGCCGTGAACTGCGCTTCCGCGCCTATGGCCTGGCGTCGGTGTTATTTGGCTTGTTGTGTTTGCTGATGGTGTTTGGCGACATCCTCAGTAAAGGCCTGACGGCTTTTCAGCAAACCGTATTAAGTACTGAGATTTATCTGGATCAGGATTATCTGGGTATCAGCCGCAAATCCGATGATCAGGAGCTGTTTAATGCCGATTACGAAGGCTTAATCAAAAGCCAGTTCCGTGAGCGTCTGGGCGTGGAAAACCGCGGTGAACGCCGCCAGCTGAACGCTTTGCTCAGTGCCGGTGCCGGCTGGCAGCTGCGCGATGTGATTGCTGATAATCCGGAACTGCTTGGCAGCACCATTACCGTCGCGGTGTTGCTGGATGACGAAGTGGACCAGTGGTTCAAGCATTACCGTCATGCCGGTCAGACCGGCAAGCTGAGTGAACGTCAGCTGCAGTGGTTGCAGCAATGGCAGGACGAAGACCGTTTAAGCACCCAGTTTAACCGGCTGTTTTTTACCAACGGTGATTCGCGCGAGCCGGAACTGGCGGGTATCCGCGGCGCCATTACCGGTACCTTCCTGACCTTGCTGGTGACCTTGTTGTTGTCCTTTCCGATTGGTGTGGCAGCGGCGATTTATCTGGAAGAATTTGCGCCGAAAAACAAACTGACAGAGTTTGTGGAAATTAACATCAACAACCTGGCGGCGGTGCCGTCGATTATTTTCGGCCTGCTGGGCTTGTCGATTTTTATCGGTGTGTTCGGGGTTACCCGCTCCACACCGCTGGTGGGCGGCCTGGTGCTGACCTTAATGACCCTGCCGACCATTATTATTTCCGGTCGTGCGGCGATTAAATCGGTACCGCCGTCCATCCGTGAAGCGGCCTATGGCCTGGGTGCTTCAAAAATGCAGGTGGTTTTCCACCATGTATTACCGCTGGCACTACCGGGTATGCTGACCGGTACCATTATTGGTATGGCCCAGGCGCTGGGTGAAACCGCGCCACTGCTGATGATCGGTATGGTGGCCTTCGTAGTGGATATTCCGGGCTTTATTACCGACCCGTCCACCGTACTGCCGGTGCAGATTTTCCTCTGGGCCGACAGCCCCGAGCGGGCGTTTATGGAGCGTACTTCCGGTGCCATTATTGTGCTGCTGGGCTTCCTCATCACCATGAATACCCTGGCGGTAATTTTGCGCCGTCGCCTCGAGCGTCGCTGGTAAGCGGCGCCGGGTTTAACGAATTTACGAGCGAACTATGACCATGAATATCATCGACAATCATCAAACCCGCGGCGCCGCTTTTTGTGATAATCCGAAATTAAAGGCCCGTAATGTCGGCGTTTTTTACGGCGAAAAACAAGCCATTTTTGATGTCAGTCTGGATATCGGCGCCAACGAAGTCATTGCCTTAATCGGCCCGTCCGGTTGTGGTAAATCCACCTTCCTGCGCTGCCTGAATCGTATGAACGACACCATCGACATCTGTAATGTCACCGGTGAAATTCTGCTCGACGGTGACAATATTTATGACCCGAAAGTGGATGTGGTGCCGCTGCGGGCGCGTGTTGGCATGGTGTTTCAGAAACCCAATCCGTTTCCGAAATCCATTTACGACAATATTGCCTACGGTCCGCGCATTCACGGCCTGGCCACCTCACGGGTCGAACTGGACGAAATTGTCGAAAAAAGCCTGCAGCGGGCTGGTTTATGGAATGAAGTAAAAGACCGTCTGCATGCTCCGGGCACCGGTTTATCCGGTGGTCAGCAGCAGCGTCTGTGCATTGCCCGCACCATTGCGGTGGACCCGGAAGTGATCCTGATGGACGAACCCTGTTCGGCCCTCGACCCGATTGCCACTGCCAAAATTGAAGAGCTGATTGACGAACTGCGCGAGAATTACACCATCGCCATCGTTACTCACTCAATGCAACAAGCGGCACGGGTCTCACAACGTACCGCCTATTTTCACCTGGGTCAGCTGATTGAGGTGAATCCGACCGATCAGGTTTTCACCACGCCCGATCATGAACTAACAGAAGCCTACATTACCGGCCGGTTCGGTTAAGGGGACGCAGCATGGAAATGAATTTTAACCAGCATATTTCCGGTCAGTTTAACGCCGACCTGGAAGGTATCCGCAACAGCATGATGGCCATGGGTGGCCTGGTTGAGCGTCAGGTGGCCAATGCCATTGAAGCCATTACCACCGGCGACAGCCGGGTGGCCGATGACGTTATTCGCCGCGAAGACGAAGTGGATAAACTGGAAGTGGAAATTGACCAGGAATGCACCCAGATTCTGGTGCGCCGCCAGCCGGCGGCTTCGGATTTGCGCATGGTATTGTCGGTTTCACGGGTGGTGCGTGATCTGGAGCGTATTGGCGACGAAGCCTGCAAAATCGCCATTCATACCCTGGAAATGGGCGACCAGAAAAATAACCCGCTGTGCCAGCAAGCGATGCGTTACATGGGTGCCGAAGTCGTAAAAATGATTTCCGGGGCATTGGATGCCTTTACCCGCCACGATATGGACGGCGCGGTGGAGGTGGTGCGTAACGACAAACTGGTCGATCAGCAGTACGCCTCGGCGTTGCGTGAACTGATTACCTATATGATGGAAGACCCGCGCTCCATCAGTCAGGCCATCAGCATTCTGTGGATTCTGCGCGCCATTGAGCGTATTGGTGACCACGCCCGCAATATTTCTGAACAGGTAATTTACCTGGTAAAAGGTACCGACGTGCGCCACAGCAGTCTGACCGAAATTGAAGAGCAGGCGCAGAAAAAGTAAGTCTTTCTGCTGATGGCATTAACCACCAGGCCCGCCAATGTGCGGGCCTGATGCGTTATGGGCAGGCAATTTTGCTAAAGCGTACTATGGTAGAACTCACGCTTGGAGAGTTTCTTGTTAATGTCATAAAAACATCATAAAAATGACATTAAACCGAAATACCGACAGGCAATGTCATAAAACTGTAACTATTCTGCAACACAATCGTCATGACTCTGCTGCCATGGCGGCACCCGGCAAACTGACTATTGGAAGACAATTATGAAAAAACTCGCTTTAGCAATCGCCATTGCAACCACGCCGTTTATCGCAGGCATGGCTCAGGCCGAAGATGGCAAACCGGAGCTGTATGGCCGCGTTAATCTGGGCTTTCAGTATGTGGATGAAGCGGATCTTAACGGCAAACTCGATGGCAAAACTGAGCTGCGTTCTAACAGTTCGCGCATCGGCGTAAAAGGCTCACAGGTGATTAACGACGCTGTTACTGCCATTTATCAGGTAGAACTGCGCATTAACCCGGATTCCAAAGACGGTGGTGATAAAGACCATATGAAGCATCGCAACAGCTTTATTGGTTTTAAAGGCGAGTTTGGTACGGTGAAATTCGGTACCCACGATACCCCTCTGAAGCTGATTCAAGACAAAATCGACCTGTTCAGCACCCTCGATGGCGATATGAAAGAAGCCCTGTTCGCTAACAGTGAAAATCGTGGCCAGAACATGCTGATGTACACCTCGCCCAGCCTGAGCGGTTTTACGGTGGATGTTGCCCATATCAGCACCGAAGAAACTGATCCTGCCAAGAAAGACGATGACGGTATTTCGGCGGCGGTAAGCTACAAGGCCGACAAGATGTACTTCGGTATCGCTTACGATGACAATGTAAAAGGCCAGGAAATCAGTACCTTGCGCGCCTCGGCCCGCGTTAATGTTGCAGCCGTACAGCTGGGTGCTATTTATGAACAGTCGCAAAATAAAGCGACCAAATTTGCCACTGGCGATGATAAAGAAGACGGCTGGCTGGTTTCTGCGGCTTATACTATGGCGCCTAAGGTGACCCTGAAAGCCCAGTACGGCCAGTCGGATATGGTCTATAAAGACGGTGAATCCGTCAGCGTAGGTGCTGATTACCAGTACGCAAAAAATACCCGTCTGATGGTTTTCTCAACTATGAACTCTGGGATTGTTAAAGACACAACTCTTGCAACATCCGGCACCAACCAATCCGCCTATTACAACGGCGTTGCGGTTGAATACCGCTTCTGATCGGCTGGTGTGATTTATCAGGGGCGCTGTGGCGCCCCTTTTTTATTGGCCGTTTATTGAGGTTTTGCCACGTTATTGTCGGACGTTATTGGTGGTCGTTGTTGGTGGTCGTTGTTGGTGGTCGTTGTTGGTTGTTGGCCCGGAACATTGGTCAGCGGCTCAGTTCTGCTCGCTGATCCGGCAACGGTCAGCCGGCAGGGTAAAGCTGAAGGTGCTGCCCTTGCCCAGAGTCGATTCAATATCCAGCACAGTGTCGTGGTGGTCCAGCGCGTGCTTCACAATGGCCAGCCCCAGCCCCGAGCCGCCCAGAGTCGATTCCCGCGAATCATCCACCCGGTAAAAGCGTTCGGTTAAGCGGCTGATATGCTGTGCCGGAATGCCCGGACCATGGTCAGTGATGCTGACTTTTACGCCGTCCATACCCGCGCGGATAGTCAAGTCAATGTGGCCGTCACCACCGTACTTCACCGCATTGGTCAGCAGGTTGCTCAGCACGGAACTCATTTCTTCCGCATGGCCGCAGACGTCAACCTGTTGCGGACAGTGCAGACGAATACGGCCTTCACTCAGGGGGTGCAGCTGATCCATAACCGCATGGGCGAGCTGTTGCAGGTCAAACCAGTCACCACGCTGCTCGCTGTTGGTGCTTTCCAGCCTGGACAGCTGAATAAGATCATTCACCAGTGTCTTCATACGCTTTCCCTGGCTGTCCATCTGGCGGATGGCTTTGGCCAGCGCTGGCGGCAGCTCCATATCCCCCAGCATTTCCAAATAGCCGTTAATCACCGTCAGCGGCTTGCGCAGCTCATGCGAGACATCGGCAATAAAGTTCTGCCGCATGGTTTCAAGGCGTTTGCGCTCGGTAATGTCTTTGACCAGCATTACTTTCTGGTCATCACCAAAGGGCGTAATCTGCACCTGCAGGCTGAACAGCCGGCGGTGATTAATATCAAACTGCAGTGCTGAGCTGTAATCACCGGCTTTGAAATAACGGGTAAAGCGCGGGTTGCGCAGCAGGTTGGTAACCGGCTGGCCGGTGTCTTCTTTGCGCAGCCCCAGCAGGCGGGCAGCGGCACTGTTAAAGGCGACAATATGGCCGTCGGCGTTCAGGGTAACCACCCCGTCATGCAGCGACTCGATGCCTTGTTTGTAGCGCTGAATCTGGCCGGTCAGCAGCTGGATTTTATGTTTCAGGTTTTTTTCACGCAGCAGAATACGGTCGGTGCTGTAGCCGATCAGGCCATCTTCCGGTCGCGGCCCCTGGCGCAGACTCCAGCGGTACAGCGCCAGCATGGTGCGGTACATCAGCACAATCACAACCAACAGGCCGATCATCAGCCCCAGCAGCGGGTAGCCCAGCGACCAGCCCAGTGTCAACCCCAGGCCGGCAATAACCAGAACGCGTAACAACTCTTTCTGCCGGGCAATCTGCTGCACCTGGCGACTCCTTAGTGGCCGTTATGGGTGGGCGGGGAAAAGCGATATCCCGTGCCGCGGACGGTTTGAATCATCTGTTCCTGGCCTTGTGGCGACAGGGCTTTGCGCAACCGGCGGATGTGCACATCCACCGTGCGTTCATCGACATACACATTGCCACCCCAGACCCGGTCGAGCAGCTGCCCCCGGGAAAAAACCCGGTCGGGGTGCAGCATAAAGAACTCCAGCAGGCGGAACTCCAGCGGCCCCAGCGTCACGGGTTCGCCAGCAATGCTGGCTTTCTGGGCCTTGCGGTCAAGGCTCAGCTGGTCGGCCACCACCGGCTGGTCATCCACCAGGCTGCCGCTGCGGCGCAGTAAGGCCCGTACCCTGGCCACCAGTTCGCGTGGCGAAAAGGGTTTCACCACATAATCATCGGCCCCGGTGTCCAGGCCATTGATGCGGTCATCTTCATCGCTGCGGGCGGTGAGCATAATCAGCGGAATATCTGCCGTTAATTCATCGCGCTTCAGCCGCCGCGCTAGTTCAATGCCTGACACCATTGGCATCATCCAGTCCAGCAGCACCAGATCGGGCCGGTCATTCACAATCATCTGGTGGGCCAGATGCCCGTTAGCCGCCAGCCGGACTTTAAAGCCGGCCATTTCCAGGCAGGTGCGGATCATGTCGCAGATGGCCGGTTCATCGTCTACCACCAGAATGTAACCACCACTCATCGCGGCCCCCGATTTTAAGGTAAAAAACACGGCCGGTATTGTGACAGTTTTATGAATCGCCGTGCAGCCCGGTTGCTGACGGATTTTATTCATAATGTGAAGATTTTCAGCGGCTTACCGAAAAAGCAGTTGACGGAACCGGGGGCGCTCATTAATATCCGTGCCCACTTGCCGGTATAGCTCAGTCGGTAGAGCAACTGACTTGTAATCAGTAGGTCCCGAGTTCGACTCTTGGTGCCGGCACCACACAAAAAAGCCCGTCCTTGTGACGGGCTTTTGCTTTTCCGGGGTTCAGTGACTCAGAGCTTCTGTGGATTGGAAACTCTTCTTCCGGCTGCAATAATCCGCGCCTTGATAAGGGGATAACCATGAGTCTGATTGTTGATCTCGCCGGCATTGTGCGGCCTTACACCAGCAGTATTGCCATTGCCTTAATTGCCACGCTGCTGGTGATTTTTGGTGGCGCCATTAATGAAATGGTACGCACGCTGATCAAAACCCAACCTATGTGGTTGCGGGTGCTGGTGTTTATTCTGCTCTGTACCTTTGGCTACGGGATTTTGTCGGTGTGGTTAACCGGTTTGCTGCAGGGGTATTTGCGCGGTTTGAGTGCGGGGATGTTTTTGTTGCAGGTGAGTCTGGCGTTTGTGGTGATTGGCGTGCTGGCCGAACGCAGCCGCTGGCGGTGAAATTCTGGTTATCCGGGGAATGTGGTGCGGGGGAGGGGTGAAAATCGGGCGGTCGGAATTCCGTTTCTGACCACCACAGCACCCAAAGCCTTCCTGGCCGAGAAGCTTACGCTTAATCCGTCTTGCCCTTCCTGGGTTCTTCCTTGTCATCGTCCTGATGAATGTTCTTCCTGTTGCCTCCTGGCGGGTCTTCCCTGAAGCAATCCTTTGCAGAGTCCTGTGGTATTCCGCTACCTGATTTCATCCTTTCGCACGTCCGTGCACATCATCCTGCTGACCACTGCGATCCGTGCAGTGCAGTCATCCCTGATGCGAATAAAGATAACAGAATCAGTGGGTTGCAAAAGTGCCACTGGCTGCTTTTGTGACCACTTACCAGATGATTTTTTTGTTATCAGTGATTGGTAAAAGCCATATAAATCAATGAGTTAGCTAATTGTGTTGCCGTGCGGATGGCAAATGATGTCGAATGGCTGCCGGAATGTCCTACCAGCGTGTGAGATATATCGCACACGCGCTGCAGAAATTCGCCCGGCACCTTCGTCCGCAGGGCACAGGAGTGAGACATGAGTGACACATTAAACATCCCGGCCGGGCTGGTTTTTTTACCGCTGGGCGAAGAGGCCTTGCCGCTGCTGAAACGGGGCGTGGTACCGCTGCTGCAGCCGGTCGACAGTGGCTTGCCCTGGTTTGTTCGGGCAGCCGAAAAGGCTCAGGCTCCGGCGCGGATTGATGACGCCGTCTATCTGGCGCATTTGCAGCGCGAGTATCAGCGTCTGCCGGACTCTTTGCGTGGCCTGCTGACGCAGGAGGTATTTATTCAGCAGGCGGAAAAGAAGCGCGCGGATATTGAAGCGGCCTTATTGGCGCAGCAGCAG
>JAEWQT010000002.1 GCA_023399105.1 Pseudomonadota bacterium
AAAGGAAAAGCCGCCCAGCTGCTGATCAAATTCAATCAGTTCTTCAATAATGGCCACATCAGGGCTGCCGCCCAGACTGTGCAGGCCGGACAGGGTGTTGGATACGTGCCGCTGCAGATCTTCGAGACTGACCACCGCGCCGCTGTTTTTCACCAGCTGGCCCTGTTCATTGCGGTGCAGCACCAGAATGCCTTTGCCACCACTGCCCTTGGCCGGCTTAATGGCGAACCCCTGTACCCCCTCGAGAATACGGCCCAGATCGGCCACTTCGTGCTGGCTTTCCACCGTGCCGATGAGTTTCGGCGTGGTAATGCCGGCTTTCTGGGCCAGGATTTTGGTTTTCAGCTTGTTGTCCACCAGCGGGTACAAATGCCGTGGATTGTAGCGGCTGATGTAGCGGATATTGCGCCGGTTCATGCCCAGAATACCGCGCGCTTTTAACTGCCAGGGCAAAATAAACACGGCTTATTTTCCAAACACGCTGAAGCGTTTCAGTTCCAGCAGGCGGTAACCGGTGTAAGAACCGATCATCAGTACCAGCGCCAGCACCACAAACTGCAGACCAATAAAGTTAAAGGTCAGATGCCGCACCCAGGGATCGCTCATTGCCCAGTAGGCCAGCACCGCAGTGAGCAGGCTGCCACCACCCTGTTTCATCACTTCACGCCCGCCCTCTTCTTCCCACAGAATGGACATGCGCTCGATGGTCCAGGACAGAATAATCATCGGGAAGAAGGTGATTTTCAGGCCTTCGGTCAGCCCCAGTTTGTACGACAGCACGCTGAATAAACTGATGATGGCAATCACGGTAATAATCACCGCCGTGATCCTGGGCACCAGCAATAAATTCAGCCGCGACAGGAAGCCCCGGATGTACAGACCGGTGGCCACCACCAGCAGAAAACCGACCAATCCGGTGATTAATGACGTCTGAATAAAGGCCAGGGCGATCAGCACCGGCATAAAGGTGCCGGACGTTTTAATGCCCACCAGAACACGCAGCAAACAGACCACCAGAGCGCCGATGGGCAGCAGCAGAATGGTCTGGAACATGGCCTGCTCTTCGATCGGCAGGCTGTGAATTGAGAAATTCAGAAAGTCGTGCTGGCTGGACAGGTTTTCAGCGATGTTGGCGTAGGTGGATTCTTCGCGCCGGATCATGGAAAAACGGATATTGGAATCGGTGCCCCCCAGCACATCCAGAACGGGGGCGCCGCGCTGCTCCCACAGCAGCACCGGATGCTTGCCCGCCAGTACACTGCGGCCATCGCTGACCGGCAATTCAAACACCTGGCTGTCATCGCCATCCCACACCCGCAACAGCGGTATCAGCGACTGGCGGCGCCGGCCGTCGCGCAGCTCCAGACCATACACCAGGCTGGCCGGTACCCGCGCCTTATGCAGCATATCCACCCACAATTCCGGCAGTTTATCGCCAAACTGTGTGCGCAACAGTTCAATGTTCTGGGCCACTTCGTCACTGCTGAAACGCTTAAGCAGCTCCCGCGTCAGGCTGTAATTGTCAGCCGAGGTTGAATACGCCTGCGCCAGCACTTCGCTGATGGCCGCGGCATAGGGTTCTGGCCAGCTGACCGGGCGGATATCCGGGGCTGGCAGTTCGGTACGGCCCTGATTCTGGCTGACCAGAATTTCAGCCCGGTAAAACAGTTCTTGCCGGCCACTGGCACCCCGCACTGACCATTCGGCCCGGGGTTCATCCTGATCAATAAAATTCAGTCCGTAGCCGGGTGAGGCGCCGGCTTCTTTGAGTACGGTGTAACCATCCTGTGCTGAAGGACGGGCCATAGAGACCTTCACCGGTCCGCCGCTGGCGGTAAATTCCACCCGCGCTTCCACCGACCAGATGGTCTGGGTTTCGCCGTACATCAACGGTACTTCATACACCCAGTGGCGATGCACGATCAGAAAGGTTCCGGTGATCAGCAGCACAGCCACCAACACATACAAGGGTAAACGCAGAGACGACTGACGGCTGGACATCATGTTCGGTTACTCGCTGACAGCGGAAGACGGAGGAATGGCAGGCTGAGCCCCAGCCTCGGGTTCAGCAGCTGCTTTAGGTTCAGTTTTTGGCGCTGCTTTGGGGGCAGCCTTGGGTTCGGCTTTGGGTTCAGTCTTTGGCTCGGCTTTGGGTGCTGCTTTGGTGGGTTTAACCCTGGGTTCCTCGGCAGCCTCCGGGTTTACCACCACCGGGCGCTGGGCTTTCGGCACGGCCGGTACGGGTAATTTGCCATCATCCGGCTGGAATTTGGGCTGCACATTCTTACGCCCCACATCAATCAGCACGATATCGCGCAGAAATTCACGCCCGAGCAGAATCGGATAGGTCATCTGTGAGCGGTCAGTCAGAGTAAATTCGGCATCCTGTTGCAGTCCGGACCCCAGATTAATGGTCAACTGCACCACCGGACGACGTTCCACGTCATCCGCAGAAGCCTGCCGGATACGCACATTACGCACCACCGGCGCTTCGATCTGTAGCGGTTCGGCTTCGTCATCATGCTGCAGTTTGAAACTGACCCAGGGTTTGCCATTCCGCTCAAAGCGGGTGATTTCCTGCGCACTGAGGGACGAGGTGGTGGCACCACTGTCAACGCGGGCCTGGTAATGATGCCCCGGCGGGGTCAGATAGATCCATTCGGTCGAACCAACCACCAGCTTCCCTTCGTAATAGGCGGCCGGCGTATTGGGGGGACAACTGCTGTTTGCAAAGGCCGGGGTGGCGGCGGTCAGGTTCTGCACCTGCTTGCTCAGGCGATTGATCTGCAGATGCTGAGCTTCGAGCTGATCTTCTATACCCGCCAGACCACTACATTCCGTCGGGCTATTGGCCTGTAACTGTGGCTGCGGTTCAGCCTGCTGCTGCAACAGCTGCTGAATACCCTCCAGGGTAACGGCACGGTGTTCCGGCCCCGGCCAGTGCGCACAGCCACTCAGAAACAACGACAGCACGGTGCCGGCCAACAGCCTTGCCCGATGGGGCATAACAACCTCCAGAATCTATTATTTGGGTCGCCATTTAATCACAAACAACACAGCAGGCTGAACCTGCGGGCAACCAGGACTGTTACCAACACCGCCAACAGCAACGGTTTGCGCACAATAACAACGCGGTGCACAGCATAAACTGCCGGGGTGCTGTTTCAGAAGGGGCTATGGACAGCCAGAATAAAAAAAAGCTCCCGCAGGAGCTTTTATAAGGTGCAACGCACTGTTGCAGTGATACCGGAAATGCCGGTCAGCCCATCTGCGATTGCAGATAGTTGGGCAAACCGATTTTCTCAATCAACCCCAGCTGCTGTTCCAGCCAGTGGGTGTGGTCGTTTTCGGTATCTTCCAGCAGTACCTGCAGCATATCGCGGGTCTGATAATCACGGACTTCTTCACACAGCGCCATCACTTCGCGCAGATCGACAATCACCTTGTATTCCAGGTTCAGGTCGCTTTGCAGCATGGACGGCACATCCGCGCCAATATTCAGCGGTACGCGAGTGACCATATCCGGCGTGCCACCGAGGAACAGAATACGTTCGATCAGTTTGGAGGCGTGCAGTTTTTCGTCTTCAAATTCGTGGTCGATGCGCTCAAACAGTTTTTTCAGACCCCAGTCATCGTACATACGGGAATGAATAAAATACTGATCCATGGCGCTTAATTCACCGGCCAGCAGTTCGTTCAGTTTGGCAATAACCTGCGCGTTACCTTTCATGGCGGTTTCCTCTTACATCATGGATTGCTGGTAATTTTCGATACCCAGCTGGCTGATCAGGGTTTGCTGGGTTTCCAGCCAGTCGAGGTATTCCTCTTCGTATTCCTGAATGTCTTCCAGCAGTTCGCGGGTAACGTAATCGCGGACCGATTCACAGTAGGCGATGGCTTCTTTCAGCACCTCCAGCTGCTCCAGAATCTGATCCAGATCGCACTGCAGCATTTCAGCGGTGTGCTCACCAATACGCAGGCGGTTGAGTTTTTGCAGGTTGGGTAAACCTTCCAGAAACAGAATACGCTCAATCAGCGCATCGGCTTGTTTCATATCCTTAATAGACTTTTTGTAAGCCTTGTCGTTCAGCTTTTCCAGCCCCCAGTTTTTAAACATACGGGCATGCAAAAAATACTGATTAATAGAGGTTAATTCGATGGCGAGTATCTGATTCAGATACGCATTAACTTTAGCATCGCCTTGCATAACAGGTGCTCCGGAGCGGATTTATGCCACAGTTTAGGGACAGGAACCCGCGGCTGCAAGCCGTGGCGATAAGATAATAAACGCAATAAAAACCAGTATTAAAAAGCCTTAATTTACCGCTGAAAAAGACTCTTATTACGGTAATTTCCGGGCAGGGATTTATTGCCCGGCCGGACGAATACCAATATGAAAGGAGCCATCGGAATGAAACTGCGCCACCCGAGCGCGCTTTTTCGCCAGCAGCAAGGGTTCATCATCGTAGAAGAGAAAATTTTTCCAGTAACGGCGGAAGATTTTCCAGGTGGTCTGCACCACATGTTCGGCGTGATAGCAGAAATACACCGGCGTGTTGTCATCCCAGCTTAAATGGGCGGCCAGCAATTCAGGTAACTCGTTACTGTCACTGTCCCAACAGGACTGCCAGTTACCGCTGTCGGTCCAAACGCCGTTACGGGCCGGCCAGTCATCGTTGAGGAAATGACTGGCGTGGCTGGCTTCGCGGCTGATCTGCTGCACCCAATACTGACGTGACGCCACCGGGGTTAACGGCTGAATGGCGGCCAGATCTTCCGCCGCCACCGGTAATTCGCGGTGGCGGAAAATCCAGCCTTCGGGGTAGTCGGACCAGGCGCGAACGTTGCTCATCCGGTTCAGTCGCGGAAGGTGTTGGCGGCAATGAATTCCTGCACCGCAGCCAGCTCGGCCGGCAGTACGTTCAGGCGCTCTTCCCGCTCCATCAGGTCACTTAAATGGTGCGGCAGTTTCGGCATGTCGTAACCGGCGCGCTGCACGGCGTCTTCAAATTTCACCGGGTGGGCGGTGCCCAGGGTGATCATCGGAATGTGCTTATTGCGGCGGCATTCGCGCGCGGCCTTAACACCAATGGCAGTGTGCGGGTCGAGCAGGTAACCGGTTTCACCGTACACTTCCTGCATGGTGGCCACGGTGGTGGCTTCGTCCACGGCGTACGAGTCAAACAGTTCGCGGGCCTTGGCCAGCTTGTCTGCGTCCAGAGACACCACGTCTTTCTTGGCGTTCATACACGCCATCAGGTCGGCCAGTTTGGCGCCATCGCGGTCGTACAGATCGAACAGCAGACGTTCAAAGTTGCTGGAGACGGCGATGTCCATGGACGGGGTGATGGTGTGCTTGAGCGGGTGTACTTCGTACTGGTTTTTGCTCATCAGACGGTGCAGTACATCGTTGCTGTTGGTGGCAATAATCAGCTGCTCAACCGGCAGGCCCATTTTCTTCGCCATATAGCCGGCAAAGATATCGCCAAAGTTACCGGTCGGTACGGAATAGGCCATGGGGCGCAGCGGGCCGCCCAGGTTCAGACTGGAATAGAAGTAGTACACAATCTGGGACATGATGCGCGCCCAGTTAATGCTGTTTACCGCCACCAGCTTGCGCTCGCCGCGCAGGAAGGCCTGATTGCCGAAGCTGGCTTTCACCATATCCTGCGCCTGGTCGAAGTTGCCTTCGATGGCAATGTTGTAAATGTTGTCGCCTTTCACGGTGGTCATCTGGCGGCGCTGTACTTCAGACACGCGGCCGTGCGGATGCAGAATAAAAATATCCACGTTGCGGCAGGCTTTGGTGCCTTCGATGGCGGCGGAACCGGTATCACCGGACGTAGCGCCCATAATCACCACTTTTTCGTGGCGGCGTTCCAGCACGTAATCCAGCAGCTGGCCCAGCATCTGCAAGGCGAAATCTTTAAACGCCAGAGTCGGGCCGTGGAACAGTTCCAGCACGTATTCGTTGTGGTCAATCTGCTGCAGCGGGGCAATGGCTTTGTGGCCAAATACGCTGTTGTTGTAGACCGATTCCAGCATCGTTTTCAGCGCCGCCGCATCCACACAGCCTTCGACGAAGGGGTAAATCACCTTGTGGGCCAGTTCGGTGTACGGCAGGTCACGCCAGGATTCGATTTCTTCCAGGCTGTAGTGCGGCACCTCTTTTGGTACATACAGACCGCCGTCGGTGGCCAGGCCAGTCAGCAGTACGTCTTCAAAGCTCAGTTCCGGGGCGTTTCCGCGGGTAGAAATGTATTTCATCATGGCAGGTGCCTGCGTATCTCGGACGGGAAAAAATTGGTGCGTAGTTTACATGGTTAGCGGGCGCGGCGCACCCGCCGCAACTTACAAGCGGTTGAGCAAGTCCGGTTGATAATCACCGCTGCTAATGGTCAGGCCCAGCTCAGCCAGCTTCTGGTCAAAGTCGGTAATCTGCTGGTTCAGTTCATCCAGCGTTAAGGTGTTGTCTTCCAGCTGATACAGGTGTCTGGAGGCGTGCAGCTGGTAATACTTAATGACCAGGGCATCCGGATTGTTTGTCGCCAGCGCTGCGTCCAACTTACGGCTGGCGCGGTAAATACGGTTCAGCTCGTTTTTCAGCCGCCACACATACATCACTTCGGTCAGCGCCGGATGGTTTTTCACCAGCCCCACCACTCCGGCAATAATGAATGCTGCCGTCGCCACCGCGGCGGCATTGAGCCAAAAATTAGAACCGCCCTCTGACCACAGGCTGACGTACAGTTCGGATAAGCCCAGACTGAGCAGCAGTAAGCCGGCCACCAGCGCCCCCTGAAAACGATTCAGGTGTTTTTTGAAGCGGGCTTTGTCGATGTTTTGCAATTCCAT
>JAEWQT010000006.1 GCA_023399105.1 Pseudomonadota bacterium
CAGGGACAGTCATCGTTACGGCCCGGCCGCAGGCGTTCAAAGCGGGCGTTGCCATCCAGGTAACGCCAGTAACCATCTGCGCCACGCCGGAAGCGCGAGGTTTCGTCCAGCCGGAACCACTCGTCACCTTCCCGGAAACGCGCCACAAAACCGACCTCACCGTCAGCGCCGGCGCTCTGGCTGTGCACAATCTGCAAGCCCAGCCATTGCGTCGCAGGCGCCAGTTCCAGCGTGGGTGGCCGCGTGCTGTCATCCCAGCTGGCCAGCAGATAGGCCGTATCTTCGCGCACAAAGGCACTGTAACGGGAACGCATCAGGGCTTCCGGTGTTGCCGCCGGCTGGCCCAGATGCAGCGGCTGGCAGCAGGCGGCGTAGACTAAGCCGGAACCACAGGGGCAGAGATCGCTCATTGCAGCCGGCCACCGTCGGCCGCACGGGCCTGTTCCAGCAAGCGCGCCATCGCCGTTACCAGTTCTGCCGAGCGGGCCGGACTGGCCAGTGCATGCATAAAATGAGCACGCAAACCGGGTAACGCCAGCAGGTCAGCCACCAGCGCATTAAACGCGCCACTGCCCTGCTCGTTGCGCGCCAGTGCTTCCAGGTAGCTGAGTAACAGATCATCGTGCAGGTCCCGCCAGCAGCGACTGCCAATGGCGGCCAACAGCTCAACATTGTGGCACAGCGGATGCTGCAACAGCACCGCCAGCAACTGCCGCCGCTGTTCCCTGTTCACACTGCTGGATAAGGCCCGGGCAAAGGCGGCCAGATCAGCAGCGCTGGGGTTATCAGCCACCACCACCGCCAGCGCATCGTTAATGGCCGAGGTCAGAGCCTGATCGGGCGCGGCATTTTCCAGAAAGCCCAGCAGCACGTTGCGTGGCACCGGCGGCAAATGTGGCAAGGCTGCCGTCAGCAAGGCGCTGTTATGGTCCTGCTCCAGCCGCGCCACCACTTCCGCCAACCCCTGCAGACCCAGCTGCTGCCAGTTATCCCAGCCCTGATCGCCACTGAGGTAGCTGCGTGCAGTGGTGTAAAACGCGGTGGCCGGTTGTTGCAGGGTCTGCAATGCCAGGGCGTGAAAATAGGCCATGCGATTGGCATCGGGCTTGTAGCTGCAGGGCGCATCGCCATGCTCTTTCTCAGGGGCACTGCCAGTACGCAGAATAAACTGTACGAACGCATCCCGCGACGCCGGCTGCAGCAGGTTTTGTTCGTCCAGCGGCAGCTTCAGGAACCAGATATTATGCTGGCCGGGTTGCTGCGCATCCCAGCTCAGGATACCGACCCAGGCATGCTTCAGGTAAGGCACCGGCCAGGGTTGCTGTTGCTGTTCAAAGGCCATGAAGTCCGGCAACGGCACTTCTGTTATCCGCCGCCCCATATCCAGTACCCGCCACTGCGCACCGCGGCCGCTGATCAGTTCTCCGATGGTCACCGTCTTACCCTGTCGTTTAAGATGAAGGCCGCAGTTTATCAGTTTTCCAGCACGGCGCAGACCGCCGCAAGCAGAGGAGTCGGGATGAGTATTATTTTTGCGGTATTAGCCGGTTTTATTATGGGTGCAGGTCTGGTGGGCTGGCAGTTAAGCCGGCGCTGGCAGCAACAGGTACGAGAGGCTGAACAGAGCCTGCAGGACATTGCCGACCAGCATCAGCAGGAAATTAAGGCCAGCAAGGCGCTGAAGCAACAGGTTGCCGATCTGCAGTTTCAGCTCAATCAGGCGCGCAACGAAATCCGCGCTCTGCAACCGCCGGCCAACCACTGAGGCCCGCGTAGACATCCGCCGGTCAGCCTTTTATGCTGGCCGGCTTATGCCATGACAACAATAACTAAACAGGCAATGTTATGACCACCAGTCTCTCTCTGGCAGATGCCTCTGCCGACACCTCACGCATCAGCATCAGCGCTCACTACACCGGCTATGTCTGGTACAAACACGGGCTGTCCGCCAGTGCTTTTGTTACCCCCATGGGCCGACTCGCTAATGCCCTGCTGACCCCGGTTAATGCCTTGCTGAAAGGCCTGGCCGGCGCCCACATTGATACCTTTTTGCTGCAACGCCATCAGGTACTGGACCATTTACTGTGCGAATTAATAGAGCAGGAAGGCGTCGAGCAGATTGTCGAGCTGGCAGCGGGTTTGTCGCCACGCGGTTACCGCATCAGCGAACGCTACCCACAGGTGACCTATATCGAAACTGACCTGCCCGGCATGGCCGCGCGCAAAGCCGCGCTGCTGCAACCCTTGCAGCGCCCGGCGCGGCACCGGGTACAGGCGTGCAATATTTTGCAGCAGGATGGCCCACAGTCGCTGCAGGCGGTATTGGGCAATCTGGATAAACAGCGCAAAACGGTGGTGATTTCTGAAGGGCTGGTGAATTACTTCCCGTTGCCGGTGATCCGCGAGGTCTGGTCGCGGCTGGCCAAGGAATTACACGAATTTCCGACCGGCACCTACCTGACCGATCTGTACCCGGATTTTGCCGATCATCCGTCGTACCGCTATGTAAAATTCGCGCAGAAACTGGTGGGCTTTTTTACCCGTGGCGACTGGCCGCTGCATTATTCCAGCGACCAGGCGATTCAGGATGGTTTTCAGCAGGACGGCTTCAGCAAAACCGAAGTGCATGACCCGGCGGCGTATTATGAGCGCCTGAATTTGCCACGGGCGCGCAGCGCCACGCTGGTGCGGCTGATCCGGGCGCGCACCTGAGGCCGCTATTCGGTAAAAGCGGCCAGTTGCAGACTGGCACGCTGCTGTTTCTGCAACCGGGCCAATAAGCGTTTTTCCACATCCCGGGCTTCCTCACCGGCGTGCACCCCCAGTGCGACGGCACGCAGGGATAATTCGGCAAAGGGTTTCCAGGCGCGCTGTTGCAGACTGCGCTTGACCCGCTCCATCAGCACAATGGCGCCGTCTTCGTGGCAGTCCGGTAACACCAGCACAAACAGGTCATCGTCCAGACGGAAAATCTCATCCCCGGCGCGGATCAGTCGCTGCGCCGAGGTCACAAAACGCGGCAGAAACGCGGTCATTTCCCGGCTGCCATGAATATCAATTAACTGCCGGTAATCATCCAGCACCAGCGCGATCAGGCTGACGGACTGACGGGCCGACTGGCCGCGGGCAATTTCCCGGGTTAAGGCCTGAAAAAAATGCCGTCTGTTATAGGCGCCAGAAATCCGGTCGGTCAGCGCCAGCCGTTTCAGCGACCAGCCTTTCAGCAGCGTTAAATAGGCAAAACACCAGGCCGACCCCAATAACAAACCGAAATTCGCGGCTGTCCGTAAGGCCACCAGAAAACCACGATCCAGCCATAACATAGCCACCAGAATCATTCCCAGCAAAGCACTGATCAGGGTGGCGGCGCGTAATGGCAAACAAAAAAAACTGAACAACGGCAAGGCGTACAAATAGTGCGTCATCTGCAGCGGATAATGCGGTAACTGATACAGGGCCAACCCGGCCAGGGTAAAAATCAGCGCGTAATTAATCCGCTCATAGCCACGCTGATCGCGCTTTAAATAAATAAAAATGGCACTGAATAAAAACGCCGGAATGGCAATGGCATTGCTCAGCACCAGCGGGTACAGCCCCTGCCGGTACTGGTCATACAGGGTCAGCGCCACCGCACAGGCTGCCAGCAAATACACCACCACCTGCAGGCGCGGCAATAATTCTTCCTGGCTCAGATCAATGGTCATGCAACGCCTCCATCAGACGGTTGATAAGGCTGTGCGGATCATCATCGGCACGGTAGGTTTCCGCATGCACCGGTAACGCCACCGGTGGTGTTTGCTCTGCCAGAGACTCCAGCAGCCGGGTTTTCAGTGTTTGTGCATGCTCAGCCGTACTGCGCGGCATCACCACCACAAAGTCATCGCTGTTCAGGCGATAACAGGCATCGTATTCGCGCAGATGCTTACGCAGCCGGCTGCCCAGATACCTCAGCCGCTGCTCGTAATCATCCATACTGAGGCTGTGCCAGCTTTCCGGTGTCGCCACCCCGACCAGCATCAGGCTGCTGCGCTGGCGGTCGGCCAGGGTCATTTCTTTATGCAGATCCAGATACAGCTGATGCTCGTTAAACACCTGAGTGACCGGATCGGTATTAATAATTTCCGCCAGCTGACGATTATTGCGCTCGTTGATCAGGGCATACATCAGGGCAAAGGTGTAGCAGGCCGCGTAGGTAAATAACATCTGCAGACGACTGTCCTGCTCAAACTGCGTCAGTACCATCATCACCAGCACAATGCTGTAGAGCACGGTAACAATACTGGCGGCGCGAAAAGGAAACAAAAAGTAGATGTACACCGGCACAAAGTAAATCCAGTGGGCGACCTGCTCGCTCTGGTGCATACCAAAGAGGGTAAAAACGGATAACAGACCAACCAGCAGCCACTCCGGATACGGCGACGTGCGCTTGCGCCGGCGTAACAACATATAACCGGCATACAACACCAGCCCCAGAGCAAACCCGGCGGCTACGGCGGCGAAGCCGTAATGGCCTTCATACAGGTCAAGCGCAGCAATAACGCTCAGCCCCAGCGCCGCCAGCAGGCAATAAATAATTTTTACCTGCAGCACAATCAGGGTGTGAAACTGTGTTTTTTCCATAAAGCGAACCTTACGCGGCCGGCACACTGAGCCATTGCGGGGCACTGCAGCTCGTGGCGTTATCATTATTAGAGTCGTGTATACTAGCGCACTTTATCCAATTCCGATGCTTCAGGTGAATCTGATGGATGTCATCCAGTACATGCAAACCCTGGGTCAGAATGCCCGCCAGGCCTCCCGCGCCATGGCCCGCGCTTCCACCCAGAATAAAAATCAGGCGCTGCTGGCCATTGCTGCGGCTATTAAGGAAAACCGTGCCGGAATTATGGCCGCCAATCAGCAGGATATGCAGCGTGGCCGCGATAATGGCCTCGACAGCGCCCTGCTTGACCGGCTGGAACTGACCGACGGCCGCATCGACGCCATGATTGAAGGGCTGGAGCAGGTCGCCGCGCTGGCCGACCCGGTCGGTGAGATTACCGATCTGAAATACCGCCCCAGTGGTATTCAGGTGGGCAAAATGCGCGTGCCGCTGGGCGTCATCGGCATCATTTATGAAAGCCGCCCCAACGTCACCATCGAAGCCGCCAGCCTGTGCCTGAAGTCCGGTAACGCCTCCATTCTGCGCGGTGGTTCGGAGGCCATTGAAGCCAACCGGGCACTGGCCGAGTGCATCCGCAGCGGACTGGAAAGCGCCGGTTTGCCAGCGACCGCTGTGCAGGTGGTGGAAACCACCGACCGCGCCGCCGTTGGCGCTCTGATCACCATGCCCGACTACGTCGATGTGATTGTACCGCGCGGCGGCAAAAGTCTGATTGAGCGCATCAGCGGTGAAGCCCGGGTGCCGGTCATCAAGCATCTGGACGGCATCTGTCACGTTTACATCGACGAATTTGCCGACAAAACCAAGGCCATCAACATTGCCATCAACGCCAAAACCCACCGTTATGGCACCTGTAACACCATGGAAACCCTGCTGGTGCACAGCGCTGTGGCGACCGACATTCTGCCGGAGCTGGCGGCGGCCTACAGCGGACTGGGCGTGGAGCTGCGCGGCTGCGAACGCACCTGCGCGCTGCTGACCGACATCAACGCCGCCAGCGAGGCCGATTGGCACACCGAATATCTGGCGCCGGTACTGGCGGTTAAGCTGGTGGATTCCATGGATGAGGCCATCGAGCACATTAACCACTATGGCTCGCACCATACCGACAGCATCATCAGCGAAAACTACAGTCTGGCCCGCCGCTTCCTCACCGAAGTGGACTCCAGCTCGGTCATGATCAACGCTTCCACCCGCTTTGCCGACGGTTTTGAATACGGCCTGGGCGCGGAAATCGGTATCTCCACCGACAAAATCCATGCCCGCGGTCCGGTGGGTCTGGACGGTCTGACCTCGCAGAAATACGTGGTGCTGGGCAATGGCGAAATCCGCCAGTAACCATGCGCCGGGGCCGCACTGGGCATTACTGGGTGGAACCTTTGACCCGGTGCACATCGGCCACTTGCGCATTGCCGTGCAGCTGCGCGACCTGGGCTTCGATAAGGTGCTGCTGATTCCGAACCGGATTCCACCGCACCGGCCGCAGCCCCAGGCCAGTGCCGAACAACGCCTGACCATGCTGCAGCTGGCTTGCGCCCGGCTGGACGGTATTGATCCCAGTAATATTGAGCTGGAACGCGACGATCTCAGCTACAGCGCCATTACCGTGCAGGCATTACGTCAGCAATACCCGGGCGTATGCTTCACCTGGGTGATGGGGCAGGATGCCTGGCAGGGCTTTGAACACTGGTATCAGCCGCAGAACCTGCTCGAGCAGGCCAATCTGCTGGTCATCAGCCGCCCCGGCAGCCGTCATGTCAGCCACTGGCAGGAGCAGCAGCTGGAGCAACGTGAGTGCAGTATCGACAAGTTACTGACCAAAACAGCCGGTCAGATCTGCCTGCACCACTGGCCGGAACTGGATATATCGGCCTCCGACTTGCGCCGCGCTATCCGGCAGGGTGACAATGTCGTCTTTCTGACACCGGACGCGGTGCTGGATTACATCTCTCAACAACAACTCTATCGATAGAATCTGATGCAAACAGAGCAAATGAAAGACCTGGTGATTGACGCCCTGGAAGACCTGAAGGCCCAGAATATCACCGTCCTCGACGTCCGCGGCCGTACTTCCGTCACCGACTGGATGATCATCGCCACCGGTACCTCCAACCGTCACGTTGCCGCGGTGGCCGGTAATGTCGAAGAAAAAGCCAAAGCCGCCGGCCTGCGTCCGCATGGTACCGAAGGCCGGGCTGCATCCGACTGGGTCTTAATCGACCTGATCGATGTGGTCGTGCACGTCATGACCGATCAGGCCCGCCACTTCTACGACCTTGAACGCCTGTGGGGCGAACCCGGTAGCGGAACCACCGAGGCATGAAACTGCGCCTGCTGGCGGTAGGCCATAAAATGCCGGCCTGGGTTGAGCAGGGCTACGCAGAATATGCCAAACGCCTGCCGGCCGACTGCGCTCTGGAGCTGGTGGAAATCGCTCCGGGCCATCGGGCCAAAAACACCAGCAAAGAGAAAGCCATGCAACAGGAAGCTGACGCCCTGCGCAAAGCGATCCGGCCGCAGGATTTTGTCGTGGCGCTGGATGTGAAGGGTCAACCCTGGAGCACCGAGCAGCTGGCTCAGCAACTGGATGGCTGGCGTATGCAGGGCGGCGATGTCGCGCTGCTGATCGGCGGCCCCGATGGTATGACACCGGAACTGCTCAGTCTGGCGCGTCAGCGCTGGTCATTATCGGCTCTTACCCTGCCGCATCCATTGGTGCGCGTACTGCTGGCCGAACAGCTGTACCGTGCCTGGAGCATCCTGCAGGGCCACCCTTACCATAAGTGAGCCGACCATGTGGGAGCATTCATTCCGTGATCCGCGCCAGGAACGTCGACTGTTCCGCTCCCGTGCCATCTTTTTGGGCCTGGTTATGTTCGTCTTGCTGTGCGGACTGGCCTGGCGCATGGCGTATCTGCAGATCACCCTGCACGAAAAATACCGCGACCTGTCGGAAAACAACCGCATGCAGTTGCGGCCGGTGGCGCCCAACCGCGGCCTGATTTACGACCGCAATGGCGTTTTACTGGCTGAAAATATCCCCTCGTACAGCCTGACCATGACTCTGGAGCGGACTCAGGACCACCAGCAGACACTGGCGTTTCTGCAGGATCTGATCGGCTTCAGCGAACGTGAATGGGAACAGATTGAAAGCCGCCTCCGTCAGCGCCGCCGCCCCTTTGAACCCATCGTGCTGAAACACCGGCTGAACGAAGAAGAAATCGCCAGCATCATGGTAAACCGCAACTTTATGCCCGGTATCGATGTGGAAGCCCAGCTGGTGCGACATTACCCCCATGGTGAAGATTTTGCCCATGTGTTGGGTTACGTTGGCCGCATCAACCAGCAGGAACAAAGCCAGCTCGACCTTGATCCGGATGAAAAACGCCGCTACAGCGCCACCCGTTTTATCGGCAAGACCGGGGCCGAAAAACGCTATGAGGAAGTCCTGCATGGCGAAGTGGGTTACGAAAAAGTCGAAACCAACGCCCGTGGCCGCGTTATCCGCGTGGTCGAACGTCAGGACCCGGTGCCCGGTGAAGACATCACCCTGCATCTGGACATTCGCCTGCAACAACTGGCGCGCAAAGAAATGCAGAAGATGCGCGGTGGTCTGGTAGCCATTGATATTGAAACCGGCGGTATTCTCAGTCTGTACAGCAACCCCAGCTTTGACCCCAACCTGTTTGTGACCGGCATTTCCCACGCCGACTACGCCGCCCTGCGCGACAACCCCGACCTGCCGCTGTTTGACCGTACGACCCGGGGCCAGTATCCGCCGGCCTCAACCCTGAAGCCCTTTGTCGGGCTGGCGATTCTGGAAGCCGGCAGCACCAGCTGGAGTGAAACCATTACCGACCACGGCTGGTATCAGCTGCCCAACGATGAGCGTATTTACCGCGACTGGAAGCGTACCGGACATGGCCTGGTGAATATGGAACGGGCCATGATCGAGTCCTGTGATACCTATTTCTATGAAATGGCCGTGCGCGCCGGTATCGATAATATATCCCCCTTTCTGGCGCAGTTTGGTTTCGGCCGTAATATGACGCTGGATATCCCCAACGCCCTACCGGGCCTGTTGCCTGACCGCGACTGGAAACGTGGCCGCCACGGCAGCTTCTGGTTTGCCGGCGACACCGTGAACCTGGGCATTGGTCAGGGCTACATGCTGGTCACGCCACTGCAGCTGGCCACCGCCACCGCCGTGCTGGGTAACCGGGGCCAATGGCAGATTCCGCGCCTGATTTATGCCCGCAACAACCAGCCGGTCGATGTCCCGCACGGCGATATCCCCGATATTCAGCTGAAAGCCCCACGCGACTGGGAGCGCATGACCGTTGCCATGGAAAAAGTCATCACCGACCTGCGGGGTACCGCGCGCCGTCTGCATCAGCGCCGGACTTACAGCATGGCGGCCAAAACCGGTACCGCCCAGGTGGTGGGTATTAAGCAGGATGAAGAATACGACTCCGAAGCCCTGAAAGAACGGCTGCGTGACCACGCCCTGTTCATTGCCTACGCGCCCGCCGATAAGCCCAAAATTGCGGTCGCAGTGGTGATTGAAAATGGTGAGTCCGCCGCCCGCACCGCCGGGCCGGTGGCGCAGAGTATTATTTACGAATATCTCGGAGGCGCAGAAGGCTGATGGCCAATAAAGATTTCAGCCGCACCATCGACCACAGCCAGGGTGGCAGCGGTTTCAGCCGCAGCAGCGCGTTGTTTGCCCGGGCCCACCTCGATCTGCCGCTGTTGTTATTACTGTTATTGCTCGCCGCCTGCGGTCTGTTGATTCTGTACAGTGGCAGTGGCCGCAGCATCGACATGGTCGAACGTCAGGTGCTGCATTTCCTGCTCGGTTTCGGTGTGCTGCTGGCGGCGGCACAGCTTCCTCCCCGTTTTTATCAGCAACTGGCTCCCTTTGCTTACAGCATCGGGCTGGTTCTGCTGGCCGGCGTATTGCTGTTCGGGGTCGGAGCCAAAGGCGCCCAGCGCTGGCTGGAACTGCCCGGCCTGCCACGCTTTCAGCCTTCTGAACTGATGAAATTGGCGCTGCCACTCATGGTGGCCTGGTATATGGCCAAACGGCCGGTACCGCCAAAACTCAGCGATATTGTCAAAGCCCTGATCATTCTGCTGCTGCCGGTGGTGATGATTCTGAAACAGCCCGACCTGGGTACCTCCATCCTGATTGCCACCGCCGGTTTGCTGGTGGTGTTTTTTGCCGGCATGTCGTGGCGGCTGATCGTTTCTCTGGCCGCTCTGGTGGCCGCCGCCGCCCCGGTGATGTGGCTGTTCGTGATGCGCGATTACCAGAAGCAACGGGTGCTGACCTTTCTGAATCCGGAGTCTGATCCGCTCGGCTCGGGCTGGAATATTATTCAATCCAAAACCGCCATTGGCTCTGGCGGCATCGAAGGCAAAGGCTGGTTACAGGGTACCCAGTCGCAGCTGGAGTTTCTGCCGGAAAGTCACACCGACTTTATTATTGCCGTGCTGGCGGAAGAATTGGGCTTAATCGGCGTGCTGCTGCTGCTGACGCTGTACTTTTTTATCATCATGCGCTGCCTTTACCTTTCTTCGCGCTGTGAAACTTTATTCGCCCGTCTGGTGTCCGGTAGTCTGGCGGTAACTTTTTTCATTTACGTGTTCGTCAACATCGGCATGGTCAGTGGCATCCTGCCGGTGGTCGGCGTACCGTTACCCTTGGTGAGTTACGGCGGTACCTCGGTGATCAGTCTGCTGGCTGCTTTCGGGGTGATTATGTCGATGGTGACACACAATAAACACTAGGATTCTGATGATGCATTCTGTTCGTACATGGCTGTTACAGGCGGGGCTGAGCATTACCCTGATTGCCCCTCTGCCAGCTCAGGCCTATTACCATCAACACCCGCGCGCAGAAGAATTTATTGCCGAGGCCAGCGCGGAATACCAGATCGATGCCAGTGAAATCCGTTCCTGGCTGGCGCAAACCGAACGACTGGAATCAGTCCTCGAAGCCATTGCGCGGCCCGCTGAAAAAGTCAAAGAATGGGACGAATATCAGGATATTTTTCTGACTCAGCGTCGCATAAATTCTGGCCGCGCCTTCCTGCAGGAACACGCGCGCCTGTTGGCGGCCGCCGAACAACAGACCGGTGTCGACAAGCACATTATTGCTGCCATCATCGGGGTGGAAACCTTCTACGGTACCCGTCAGGGTAATTATCGCGTGCTCGACTCGCTGGCCACCCTGGCCTTTGACTACCCGACCCGCCCCCTGTTCTGGCGCGAACTGAAAGCCTTTTTCGCCCTCACCCGCACCGAACAGCTGGACCCCGCCAGCATTAAAGGTTCCTATGCCGGTGCCATGGGCTACGGCCAGTTTATTCCCACCAGCTACCTGCATTACGCCGTTGATGGCGATGGCGATGGTAAGCGCGACTTATGGGGCAACCCGGCCGATGCCATTTTCAGCGTCGCCAATTACTTTAAACGCCACGGTTGGAAACCGGGTGAGCCGGTTACCCAGCGCGTGCGGGTCAAAGGCAGCGACTATCAGTCCGTGGTTAATGACCAGCTGAAGCCCAAATGGACTGTAACCGAACTGCGCGCCCTGGGCGTCATCCCCACGCACAATCAGGGTGCCGACAGCCGCAGCGCCAATCTGATTCAGCTGCAGGGTAAAAAAGGCGCCGAGTTCTGGCTGGGGGAACATAATTTTTATGTGATTACCCGCTATAACCACAGCCGCCTGTACGCCATGGCGGTGTACCAGCTGAGCGAGGCTCTGCGTTGAAAAGCCTGGCCTTGTTGCTGAGCATTACGCTGGTACTGGCCGGGTGTTCCAGCACCCCGTCCCGCTACCAGCACCGCCACGATTTTACGCCGCGGCCAATCAGCGATGTGCACAGTCTGCCGGAACCCACACCGAAGGCCGAGCCACGCAGTGCCATTGGCAACCCGGTCAGCTATCGGGTGTTCGGCAAAGAATATCGTCTGCTGCCAACGGCAGACGGCTACCGTGAACGTGGTCAGGCGTCCTGGTACGGCATGAAGTTTCACGGCCATACCACCTCCAACGGTGAGATTTACGACGTTTACCAGTTTACCGCTGCCCATAAAACCCTGCCCATTCCCAGCTATGTGCGGGTAACCCGGCTGGATAACGGTAAATCCGTGGTGGTGCGGGTCAACGACCGTGGGCCATTCCATGGTGGGCGGATTATTGATCTGTCCTATGCCGCAGCGGTCAAACTGGGCATGGAACGTCAGGGTGTGGCGGACGTTGAAGTGGAAGTGATCAGCCCGGCGCAACCCCAGGCCGAACGCTGGGTACAGGTAGGCGCCTTACGCGATGGCGACGCGGCCAAGCGCCTGCAACAGCAATTAAAACAGCGCTTACAGAGCGCCGGCTGGGCGGTCAGCATCCATTCCAGCAGCGGCCAGACGCCGTTGCATCGGGTGCGCATCGGCCCGGTACCGGAAGGCGAAGCTCTGCAGCAGCTGTTACAGGCCTTACAACCGCTGAACCTTGGCCAGCCGCTGTTACTGGCGCGCCATCAACTCTGAGCAACCGTCAGAACAGTTCTCAGCAGCCGCACGATTCAGATATGAAGCAACTCAGACGTGAAGCAACCGGCATAAAACCGGCATAAAAAAAGGGGCATGACCATCAGATCAGCCCCAGAGGCAAGGTACTCAACGCAAAATCGGGTGCTCCTTACGGAGCGGAAAAGACGGCTTATTCGCCAGTGCCATGCTTCTCAATGTCTTTCTTAACAGCCCAGTACACACCACCGAAAAAGGCGCAGGTCAGGCCGACAA
>JAEWQT010000070.1 GCA_023399105.1 Pseudomonadota bacterium
TTGATGGAGTTTACGCGGATGGCGTGTTTTACCAGCATGGCATCGAACCAGCCACAACGACGGGAACGGCCGGTGGTGGTGCCTTTTTCGTTACCCACGGTTTGCAGGTGTTCGCCGATGCTGTCAAACAGCTCAGTCGGGAACGGGCCAGAACCCACGCGGGTGGTATAAGCCTTGGTGATACCCAGAATCTGATCCAGATACAGCGGGCCCACGCCGGAACCGGTAGCCACACCACCAGCGGTGGTGTTGGATGAGGTTACGAACGGGTAGGTGCCGTGATCGATGTCCAGCAGTGTGCCCTGGGCGCCTTCAAACATGATGTCGCCGCCCTGCTCACGCACGCCGTGCACCAGGTCAACCGCGTCCACCACAATCTCTTGCAGCTGCGCGGCCCAGTCTTGACAGGCCGCCAGGGTTTCTTCGTAGCTGACTTCGTCGACGCCGTAGTAATGCTTCAGTGAGAAATTGTGGTATTCCATCACTTCTTTCAGCTTGTCGGCGAATTCCGGCTGGTACAGGTCACCCACGCGCAGACCGCGACGGGATACTTTGTCTTCGTACGCCGGGCCGATACCACGACCGGTGGTGCCGATTTTGGCGTTGCCACGTTTGATTTCACGGGCCTGATCCAGCGCGCAGTGGTACGGCAGAATCAGCGGACAGGCGTGGGATAAGCGCAGACGCTCCATCACCGGCACGCCACGGGCTTCCAGCGCGCGAATTTCTTTCAACAACGCATCCGGAGCCACCACCACGCCGTTGGCGATAATGCAGGTGACGCCGTCGCGCAGAATGCCGGACGGAATCAGGTGCAGGGCGGTTTTTTCGCCATTAATAACCAGGGTATGACCGGCGTTATGACCGCCCTGAAAACGCACCACCGCAGCGGCTTTTTCAGTCAGCAGATCAACGATCTTACCCTTACCTTCGTCACCCCATTGGGTGCCCAGAACAACAACGCTTTTGCCCATCTCGGTACCAATCACTCAAATAAATTGAGGCAGCGCACCCGCTGTGCACAGCCTGTTTGTGGTTAATAGTTACTCAACCAGCTGCCACTTGCCATCCTGTCTGAGCAGCTGTGCGTTACCCTGCACATCATCCTGTGTCATGGCGACCACCACGCGGCGGCCGGCCTTGCGCAATTCAGAAATCCGCGCCCACAGGGCCGGATCGTTGTCGGCCGGGGCGATGATGGTGGCTTTGTCCGCCACGGCAAAATCACCGGCCCGCGCCAGTACTTTCAGATCGGCGCTGAAACCGGTGGCCGGGCGGGCACGCCCGAACACGGCACCGGTTTCATCGTAACGGCCGCCCTGGGCAATGGCATCGCCATAGCCGGGAATGTAGGCAGCAAACACCAGTCCGGTGTGGTAATGGTAGCCACGCAGCTCGGACAGATCGAAATAAACCGGGGTAGCCGGGCAGCGCAACGCCACCTGTTCCGCTACGTGACGGATATCGCTAAGCGCCTGGGCAGTCGCCGGCACTTGCTGGGCCAGCTGATCCAGAGCGGCTGCCAAAGCGGCAGCGTCGCCCTGCAGACGAATCAGGCGGGCAAAAGCGGAAGCCAGTAACGGATCGCTCACTTCGCGGGCGGCCCAGGCATCAATGTCGCTGGCGCACTTCAGCTTCAGTAAGTCAAAGAGCTCGGCCTGCTGGTCGGTGGTTAAGCCGGCTTCCTGTGCCAGGGCGCGGAACACGCCGACATGGCCCAGATCCAGATGCACTTCACCCACACCGGCTGCCTCCAGCACCGCCACCACCAGGCTGATGATTTCAATATCGGCACCCAGTCCGGCTTCGCCGTACAGTTCGGCACCGATTTGAGTGGGCGTGCGGCTGGCCAGCAACGAGGCGGCCTTGGCGTGAAATACCGTACGGCAGTAACTGAGACGGCTGACGCCTTCCGGGGCCAGGCTGTGAGCATCGATACGCGCCACCTGCGGCGTGGTATCGGCACTTAAGCCCATTAAGCGGCCGGACAGCTGATCAATGACTTTGAAAGTGCGCAGGTCCAGATCTTTGCCACTGCCGGTGAGGAGGGAATCCAGATATTCCAGCGCCGGTGGCATCACCAGGTCGTAGCCCCAGTTATCCAGCAGATCCAGTAAACGGCGGCGCAGTTGTTCTATACGACGGGCCTGCGGGGGCAGAACTTCTTCAATACCATCCGGCAGCAACCAACGGTCAGCGCGTGTCATGCTCAAGCCTTATCTCAGTTGATCAGATACAGTAGGCCGAGACCGATCAGCATACTGATCAGGCCGGTCATTCGTATGGTGCGGTCATCGGCGGTTACCAGCCGGGTAATCAGGCTGCGCCAGCGCGTTGGATACAGGAATGGCAACAGTCCTTCCAGAATAAAAACCAGACACAGGGCGATGAGTATTTCGCGCCAGAAATCAGGTTGCACAGCTATCCCCGCCTAAGCTTCGCACAAAAAAAACCGGGCTCCAGGCCCGGTTGCAGGATTCTACCAAAGCCATTGCGCCCTGACCATCGCCAAAGGCACAACGGCGACGGCCGGTTACTGTTTACCCTGCGCGTCTTTCAGGTAGCGGAAGAAATCGCTGCTCGGCTCCAGTAACAGCACGTCGTTCTGACGGAAGCTTTCGGTGTAGGCTTTCAGGCTACGGGTAAAGGCGTAGAACTCCGGATCTTTGCTGTAAGCAGACGCATAAATACGCGCCGCTTCGGCATCGCCTTCACCGCGGGTTTGTTCAGCTTCACGGTAAGCTTCCGCTTCAATCACCACTTTCTGACGATCGGCATCGGCCTGGATACCTTCCGACAGTTCCTGACCCTGAGAACGGTGCTCACGAGCTTCACGGTTACGCTCGGCCGCCATCCGGTTGTACACCGAACGGCTCAGGTCTTCCGGCAGATCGATGGCTTTAACGCGCATATCCAGCACTTCGATACCCAGTTCAGTCTGAGTCTGCTCGTTCAGCTGCGCGGTCAGAATGGTCATCAGGGCATCACGCTCACCCGAGACCACTTCATGCAGGGTGCGGGCAGCAATGCCATCACGCAGGCCTTTATTCAGCAGCGCGGCCAGCAGATTGGTGGCTTCCAGGCGGCTGCCGGAGGTGGCTTTGTAGTAAGCACGCACGTCTTTGATGCGCCATTTGGCGAAGGCATCGACGATAACGTATTTCTTACCGGCAGTGAGGAAACGCGACGGATTGGTGTCCAGCGTCATCACCCGGGCGTCGAAGCGTTTTACCACTTCCACAAAGGGTAATTTCCAGTGCAGACCAGGCTGAATATCGGCCTCAACCACTTCACCAAACTTCAGTTTGATGGCGCGTTCGGTTTCTTTCACCACATACAGACCCTGGCTGGCCAGCAACAACAGGCCGCCCAGCACAATAAGGCTTAATAACGCTTTAGGAGACATTAACGACCCTCCCGACGGACAGTGTTGGTCTGGGTGGCACCCTGACGGGTACGCAGTTCATTCAATACCTGATCGGTCAGGCGCGAGAAGTCAGCACTGGTCAGGCCAGTGTTGCCCGGCGCTGCCGGCAGGTTCTGCATCAGTTTATCCAGTGGCAGGTACATCATGTTGTTGCCGCCTTTGACGTCCACCAGCACCTTGCTGGCATTGGTATAAACCTCAGAAACGGATTCGATGTACAGACGCTCACGGGTTACCTGCGGAGCACGACGGTATTCGGCGTACAGCTTGTTGAAACGCTCCGCTTCACCTTCGGCGCGGGCCACAATGCGCTCTTTATAGGCACGGGCTTCTTCCAGCTGGCGCTGGGCGCGACCACGGGCTTCCGGTACCACGGCATTGGCGTACGCTTCGGCTTCGTTGATGATCCGCTCTTTATCCAGCTTGGCCACCTGCACGTCGTCGAACGCGGCACGCACCTGCTCCGGCGGACGGGCGTCTTTAATGTTGACGTTGGTCAGCACCATACCGGTCTGATAACGGCCCAGATAATCCTGCAGACGAATCTGAATGCGGTCAGCCAGTTCGGCCCGGCCGGCAGTTAACACCTGATCCATAATGGCGGAACCCACTTCATGGCGCAGTGCACTCTGAGCCGCGACCTGCAGGGCACGTTCCGGTTGTTCAATACGCAAGGCGAAAGACACCGGGTCAGCCACGCGGTACTGGGCGTTCAGTTCCACCTCAACGATATTTTCGTCTTCGGTCAGCATCCGCTCACGGATTTCCAGCGTCCGTACGGCGGTGGTATTGACCGCAATCACCTGATCCAGCAGCGGTAACTTGAAGTGCAGACCGGGGTTAACGGTTTC
>JAEWQT010000073.1 GCA_023399105.1 Pseudomonadota bacterium
ATGGATGCGAGCGCAGGGGTTATCAGATGCTTCAGCGAAAAAGTATCTGTCCAGTGTGCAGGGCGTTATGTCTGAATGGGCGCAAAGTGCAGGTTTGATCGATGGTCCTCTAACGTCTATCTCTGGACTCGCACAATTTCATGTGGTGGCAGAACAGCTGAAGCAATTACCCATCTTTGTTGAGCGCAACAGAATCGGTAATTCCATGTACAGCAGTGCTTTGAATCGCTTTGCTGATTATTTAAAAGCGGGGTTTGATTCGGATATAGAAGCCGATATTGATGATATTTTCCGACAACCTAATATTAGTGAAACCGAAAAAAGTCGTCTCGTTAAAACTCGCGTAGGACAGGGTGATTTTCGTACCAGGCTGATCGGCTATTGGCAAGGATGCGCGGTGACGGGCTATCAAGATGTTAGCTTGTTGGTCGCATCGCATATTAAACCTTGGCGTGTGTCTAGCAACGCGGAAAAACTGGATCACTTTAACGGCTTACTTCTTTTACCTACGCTGGATAAAGCGTTCGATGGAGGATTTATTAGCTTTAAAAATAACGGTGATATTGTGCTTTCACCACAGTTATCTCACCCGGATGTGTTGGGCATTCGAGCAGATATGAACATTCGCCTCGCGCAGCAACATCTGGGTTTTTTAGAGTTTCACCGCGACTGTGTTTTTCGCAAGGCACAGTATTAACGTCGTTTAAAGCTCAGGCTCATTACCCCACCCCCATCTGCACCAGCAGCATATATACAGCCGTCCCTCCGACAATACTGATCAGCGCCTGGCGGAACGCCAGGTGCAGCGCCGTTACCAGCAGCAGGCAGCCCAGTTCGGGCAGAAAATCGAGCGAGAATGCCACGTCGTTTTTAAACGAATAAATCACCAGCAGCACCATAACGATGGGCGGCAGAAAGCGGCCGAGGTGTTCCAGCAGCGGGTGGTCGGCCACCCGTCCGAGCACCATAAAAGGCAGCGCGCGGGTCAGGAAGGTAACGCCTGCCAGCAGCGCAATCACACTGCTCAGATACCAGAATTCGTTCATGCTTCAGGCCTCTTATGTGTGCGGCGTGCGGCGTATTGCATCATCAGTACGCTGAGGCTGAGCAGGATGGCAATCAGCAGCATCTGCTCGCGGCTGATCAGCAGCAATGTGCCGAAGCCAATCAGCAGGGCGGCAATAAAGGGGCGGAAATCGCGCAGGTGTTTGTATTGCTCGATGGTCAACACCATAAACAGCGCCGGTAATACAAAGGCGATGCCGGCAGTATTAAATTCCAGTTGGCTGCCAAGCCAGGAGCCAAGGGTGCAGCCAATTATCCAGTACAGCTGGTTCAGCGCAGTAATGCGCAGCTGGAACTGGCCGCGGTCGATATCCGCCGGCAGCGGTGTGGCAGTAATCAGCGAGTAGGTTTCATCGGTGAGGCCGAATATCTGATACAGACGGCGCCAGCCACGGTTGGGCATACGGCTGATTAATGACAGGCCGTAAAAAATATGGCGCGAGTTAATCAGCAGGGTGGCCACCGCCATTTCGGTCAGCGTTGCCTGATTAGCCAGTAATCCCACCGCCAGAAACTGCCCGGCCCCGGCGTAAATAAACAGCCCCATCGCTGTGGCGTACAGCCAGTGGTAATCCAGCTCGCTGAACAGCACGCCGAAGGCCGCGCCTAAGGGCAAATAGCCAAACATCACCGGCAGCGAGGTGCGCAGTACCAGTGCATTCAGTGGAGAGAGGGACATAAACAGAACAGGGGTTAAATAAGCAGGGCGGCAGTGTAAGCATTGTGATGATGGGCCACAAGCACAGTGGCGCCGCCGTTATGTTGCACGGCAGATGGTGGAGAACAGAGAGCGGCGTTAGAATCGCCGCCGGGCCTTCCAAATACGGCCTGAATCATCACCACGTGTTCTTAAGGATGAAGCAATGAGATTGATAACAATATGTTTGTTGGCGCTATTGGTTGCCTGTGGTCAGGATCAGACCGCCGGTGAAACAGGTGCAAAAACAACTGATACTGCACCTGCCACTGAAGCCGAATTCAGCCCGGCTGATCAGCAGGAAAAATGGAAAGCCGATACCGCCATGTACCTGTATCAGACGCTGGCCAAATACAACTTTGATTACGCCGCCAAACATTACGTCAGTGACCCGGATGCTGTATTGGCCCTGAAAGACGGCTGGAGCTTAAAGGCGGACAGTTTCCGGGTGAAGGCTGTGAATGATGACGGCGTGGTGATGGGTTTTTCGGCGTTCTGTTATCCGGAGCGCGATGTTCAGGTTTATATGGTTGCCCGTGATCAGCGTTATTACGTGGAATTCGGTCGTACCCTGCGCGAAGACATTCGCCAATTAGCGTTACAGCCGCCGCAGCCTTTGCGTCAGTATTGTTATGACTTTAAAGACCAGCCGTTGCAGGGCAGCATTATGGGGACGCCGTGGCAGGCTGACCGGGTTGAAATATCCAGCATGCAATTTGCCAGTGGTCCGCGCAAAAGCATTGATATTGTCAGCCGCGACTGCAGTGCTTACCCCGACTGTAAATACATCGATGAGCCAGGCGGCTCAGGCTTTGTGGTCGGCGTCAGCAGCCTCGACCTGAGCGGCAGCGGTGGTAATCTGGGCAATCGCGAATACGTGAATATTGCCTACCCCAATATGCAGAGCCTGAATCTGCGCAATGGCTGTTACCGGGTGACTCATCTGGAAAATGGCAACATCCGGCTCGAACTGGCCGTTAGCGGTGAGGAATCGGTTGAGCTTAACGGTGCGGTGGAATTCCGCCTGCCGCAGTAAACGGCAACATTACCCAGCACAGCATTTAAAAAATATTCGCCACACAACCGGACTAACCATGACTCCTTCTGAGCGAGATCTGTTTTTTCTGCCGTTAGGCGGCACCGGCGAGATCGGCATGAACATGAATCTATATGGCCACGACGATCAGTGGCTGATGGTGGACTGTGGTGTGACCTTCCCGCGCCCTGGTCGCATCGTGGCCGATGGCTCGGTGCACCGGGCCGGCGAGCCGGACATTCAGATGGCCGATCCGGATTTTATCGTCCGCCACCGTGACCAGCTGGCCGGGCTGATTATTACCCACGCTCACGAAGATCATATCGGTGCTGTGCCTTACCTGTGGGCTAAGTTACGTTGCCCGGTGTATTGCACGCGCTTTACCGCCGAAGTGCTGAAAAAGAAACTGGTCGAACAGGGTTTGCTGCACCGGGTAAATATCATCGTGCCCGAGACCGGCGAGCGTGTGCAGATTGGCCCGTTTAATGTGCAGTGGCTGGCGCTGACCCATTCGGTGCCTGACCCCAACGCGCTGATGATCCGCACTCCGGCGGGCAATATTTTCCACACCGGCGACTGGAAGCTCGACCCCGAGCCGATGGTCGGGCATGGCTACCGGCAAGAGACTTTTACCCAGCTCGCTGCTGAAGGCGTGCGCGCCATGGTGTGTGATTCCACCAACGCCACGGTGAATGGTCACTCCGCTTCCGAAGGCGAGCTGTACGAGGGCCTGCGCCATTACATCGAAACCGCGCCAGGGCGGGTGATCGTCACCTGTTTCGGCAGCAACATCGCCCGTCTGTTAACCCTGTCGCACATCGCCGACGATACCGGCCGTTATATGGGCCTGTATGGTCGTTCAATGGTGACCATGTTCCAGTGCGCCAAACGCGCCGGCGTCTGGCCCTACAGTGCCGGCACCGTGGACACCGGGCACCTGGGGTATTTACCGCGCCATGAAGTGCTGGCCGTAGCCACCGGCAGCCAGGGCGAGCCGCGCACAGCGTTGCGGCGGCTCGCAACTGGTACCCATCCCGATTTCGATCTGGAACCCGGTGACCGGGTGATCTTCAGCGCCCGCGCCATTCCGGGCAACGAAGACGCCATTGCCGGGCTGATCCGGCAGCTGGAAAGCCGCGGCGTGGAAGTGATTACCGCCGAAATGGCGATTAAGCCCATTCATGCCTCCGGCCATCCGGCGCAGCAGGAACTGGAAACCCTGTACCGTTGGGTACAGCCGCAGATAGCCATTCCGGTACACGGCGAAGCCGTGCACATGCAGGCCCATGCGGAACTGGCGAAAGCCTGTGGTGTGCCGCGCACCCTGACTGGACGTAACGGCGATCTGTTCATGCTCAGTAATACTCCCGGCATTCAGCGCCAGAAAGTACAGACCGGCCGGCTGGGTTGGGAAAAGGGCAAACTGATACGGGTTGTCTGATTGGTTCGACAGAATCGAAGGTTAGCTTCAGTTTTTTGCGATTTTATTCAGGTGTTTACTGCAGCAGAATGGCCACATTCCTCGTTAACCCTGTTTATCGGAGCACAACATGAGCACTCTTCTGTACGTTAAAGGCAGCATCTTTGGTGATAACGGTCAGTCCAGCCAGCTGGCGGCAAAATTTATCAGCAACTGGCAGCAGAAAAACCCGAACGGCACTGTGGTGGTGCGTGATCTGGCCACCGACGTACCGCCGTATCTGGATGCCGCCGTGGTGGGTGCTTTCTTTACCCCGGCTGATGATCGCAATGATGAGCAAAAAGCCGTGGTGGCTTACTCCGACGCGCTGATCGAGGAAATCAGCAGCGCCGATGAAGTGCTGATCGGTATGCCGATGTACAACTTCACCGTGCCGGCGCAGATGAAGTCTTACCTTGACCAGCTGTGCCGCGCCGGGGTGACCTTCAAATACACCGAAACCGGCCCCGGGGGCCTGCTGGCCAACAAGCCGGTGACCATCATCACCGCCCGTGGCGGCAACTACAAAGGTACCGCGCTGGATACCCAGACTCCGTTTATCAAAACCATTCTGGGCTTTATCGGCCTGACCGATGTGCGCATGATTCACGCCGAAGGCCTGAACATGGGCGACGACGCCAAGGCACAGGCGCTGGCGGTGGCGAGCGAAGAAATCGCGGCGCTGTAAGCACCACCGTCATACGGCACCGCTGCAAGACTTAACTGGCCGGGTTCCCGGCCAGTTTCTTTTCTGCCCCATGCGATTGCAGGTTATCCAGAGATTCTGTGGATAACTTTCTGGATAAGGTTGGGGTAACTGCTGTCAGCCCCGACTGTGCAGTGTTTCTGCTCAAATCGGTGAAAATTTAAACGATCGTATGAAAAGCCGTCAGATTCAGCAGTGGCGCTGTTTTTCAAGAAATTTTTCTGAATAAAATCAGTAGGCTGAAGCCTGTTGCTGTGTTATGGCGCTAATAAATGCGCGTAATGCATTGATTTTATTTTGTGGATAACTTTGTTGGTAACATCTGGATGGTGAGCGGATAAGTCGGGGATAACCGGCAAAATCCCCGCCAATACGGCCGCGGCGGGCTTTGCTTCACCCACACCGGCATTTTTGCGATAATCCTGCCCCTTTCCAATTCCGCTTACCCGATCAGGTCCGATTGCCCTTATGAAACCGCAAATCGCCGAGCTTTTGTCTGCTGCCGTTACTTCGCTGAAAACTCAGGGCACCCTGCCTGCCGAGCTGGAGCCCCGTATCCAGATCGAAAACACCCGCGACAAAGCCCACGGTGATCTGGCCACCAACCTGGCCATGATGCTGGCCAAGCCGGCGGGTAAAAATCCGCGTGAACTGGCGCAGCTGCTGGTGGACTCGTTGCCGGAGAATAACCTGGTGGCCAAGGTGGAAATCGCCGGCCCCGGTTTTATTAACTTCTATCTGAGCGAGGCTTCCACCGCGAGCCTGGTGCAGGCAGTACTGGAGCAACGGGAACAATACGGCCGCAACAACGACGGCGCCGGCCGCAAAGTGCAGGTGGAATTCGTCTCCGCCAACCCGACCGGGCCGCTGCACATTGGTCACGGCCGTGGTGCGGCGGTGGGCGACTGTATCTGTCGTCTGCTGGAAGCCACCGGTTGGGACGTAACCCGTGAATTTTATTACAACGATGCCGGCGCGCAGATTAACAATCTGGCGCTGTCGGTACAGGCGCGCTGCAAAGGTCTGACCCCGGACGACGCCAGCTGGCCGGAAGATGGCTACCGCGGCGATTACATCGTTGAGCTGGCCAACAGCTATATGAATGGCGATACGGTTGAGTCTGCCGACCAGAGCTACACCGGAGCCAAAGACGCCGACGATCTGGACGCTATCCGGCATTTCGCCGTGGCCTATCTGCGGCGTGAGCAGGACCTGGATCTGAAAGCCTTCGCCGTCGATTTTGATGTCTATTTCCTCGAATCCTCGCTGTACAGCGATGGCAAAGTGGAAAACGCTGTTCAGCGCCTGATCGCCAACGGTTACACCTATGAAGAGGGTGGCGCGCTGTGGCTGCGCACCACCGATTTCGGTGACGACAAAGACCGCGTGATGCGCAAAACCGATGGCGGCTACACCTATTTCGTACCGGACGTGGCCTATCACCTGGACAAATGGCAGCGTGGTTTCACCCGAGTGGTGAACGAGCAGGGCGCTGACCATCACAGCACCATAACCCGTGTGCGCGCGGGTCTGCAGGCGCTGAATGCCGGTATTCCGCAAGGCTGGCCAGACTACGTGCTGCACCAGATGGTGACCGTGATGCGTGGCGGGGAAGAGGTAAAAATCTCCAAGCGTGCCGGCAGCTACGTGACCCTGCGCGATCTCATCGACGAAGTGGGCCGTGATGCTACCCGTTACTTCCTGGCCGCGCGTAAAGCCGACAGTCAGTTAACCTTCGATATCGACCTGGCGCGCTCGCAGTCGTCCGATAACCCGGTGTACTACATCCAGTATGCCCATGCCCGCGTGTGCTCGATTTTCCGCAAGCTGGCTGAAGCCGGTCAGAGCTGGAACGTGGCAACCGGCCTGGCGTCCCTGAGCGCGCTGGAGCTGGAAACCGAAAAAGAACTGATCGTGAAACTGGGTCGTTTCCCAGAAGTGGTGAGCAACGCCGCCAACAACAACGAACCGCACATGGTGGCGACCTATCTGCGTGAGCTGGCCGGTGATTTCCACGCCTGGTACAACGCCGAGAAAACCCTGGTCGATGATGAAGCCCTGCGCAATGGCCGTCTGGCGCTGGCCGCCGCCGTGCGCCAGGTGATTGCCAATGGTTTGGGCTTGTTGGGCGTTTCCGCTCCGGAAGAAATGTAAACCGTCACGTTCAGCACAGGATTAACGGAACCGATATGGCCGATAACAACAGCAGTATTCCCCGTTGGGTGTGGGTGGTTACGCCCACGCTCGCGGTGGCTTTTCTGGGGTTTATTCTCTACATCTCCACCATTCCCGCCAGCAATGAGCTGGAGGCGGTGAAAGGCGAGGCCCGTAAAGCGTTGCAGCAGGGGCAGGAGAAGCTGAAAGAATCGGCCAAAGACACACCGAAACCGGATTACGACTTCTACAAATTGCTGGAAAACCAGACCGTCGAAGTGCCTAAAGTGGATGCTTACAAGTCCACACCGAAAGACGATGTAAAGTACGAGTACCGCCTGCAGGCCGGTTCGTTCCGCTCGCTCGATGATGCCGAACGCCTGCGCGCCAGTTTGTTGCTGGAAGGCATGCCGGCTTACCGCCAGGAAAGCAGCGTTAATGGCAGCACCTGGCACCGGGTGTTTGTTGGCCCCTTCACTGACCGCTCGCGGCTGAATAAAGCCCACGACCAGCTGGTGGCGCGCAGCATCAGCCCGCTGGAATTGCGTGAGGTGGTGAAAAAATAAGCGTTGCTGACAATACGCGCTGCTTAAGGGCGCACCAGCCAGTAACGCAGACCGGTTTTCTGTAAGAAGGCTTCCGCCTGCGGCCCCTGCAGCAACGCCAGGGTGGCAATCAAGCCACATTGCACACAGGTTGGGCCGGCCACGGTGACCGATGGGAAGGCCTGGGTAACAGGCCAGCCACTGAGTGGATTCAGAATATGGCTGTAACGCACACCATCTTTTAATAAAAAACGTTTGCTGTCGCCCGAGGTGGCCAGGGCGCCGCCGGCCAGGCTCAGACGCGCTACCGCTTGCAACTCGCTGCCTGGTCGCTCAATGCCAACCTGCCAGCTTTCACCGTTACGGCGCGGGCCACTGCAAGCCATATCGCCGCCCAGGTTCACCAGCATGGCCGCTTCTTTGCCAGCCGCCAGTATCAGCAACCCCAGCGCCCGGTCGACGGCGTATTCTTTGCCGATACCACCAAAATCCAGTTCCATCCCCTCGGGTAATAGCAGTTCCGTCTGGCCCTGCTGCTGGCGGATCGACAGCCGTTGCCAGCCAATACGCGGCAGCAACGCCGCCACCGCCTCTGCACTGGGTAAGCGATCACTGCCGTCGAACTTCCATACCTGCCGTAACAGGCCGGAGGTTAGATCAAACAAGCCGTCAGACAGCGCCCAGGCCTGGCCGGCAAATTCCAGCAGGCGGGCGGTTTCTTCATCCACCACCTGCCAGTGGCCACGCTGCTGATGCAGGCGGGCGAAATCGTTGTCGGGCAAATACCGACTGAATTTTTCTTCGATGCGCCACACTTCCTGCACCGCGATCCGTGCCAGTTCTGGCGCCTGCCCAGTTTGAGCCGGCGGCAGGTCGAAAAGAATTTCACAGTCACTGGCCATGGCCTGAAACTGCACCCGCAGTAACTCCCCGCTGCGGGTCAGCTGTGGCGTCGGGTGGCGGGGATGGGTAAGGCCGGTCAGTGGTTGTGACGATGACATAGGGTGCGCTCTGGTAAACCAGTCGACAGCATAAAAGCCCCATGCCATCGCAGGCAAAGAGCTTTTATGGGTGCTTGATGGTCAGACGGTGGACCGGCTCAGAAGCGGAAGCCGACCGTCAGCAGGGTGGCGGTGGTATCCGGATACAGTTCCTGGCTCTGCAGCTTACCAAAGCCGTTATCACCGGAGTTGGTTTGCTGGTAGAACGACAGGCGGCCGTACAGTTCACGATCACCGCTCATGCGGTAGCCGTATTTCAGACCCACGGTCCAGGCATCCATATCGCCCAGGCGATAGTCGGCACTCACTTCTTCCTGGTTCTGGTAGTTGCTGGTGGTCAGGTAACGCTGATAGAAATCGGCGGCACTCTGGGTATACCAGCGCAGTTGCGGTTCCAGGTAATGCTGGCCCAGATCCCAGCGGTAACGCAGATCCAGCGTATGCGAGGTAATGCCCCAGTCGTCGAACATAAAGCGGTAGCTGAGGTCGACGATGTCACCGTTCTGCAGCTGGCGTTTGCCCTGCCAGAACAGCGCGTGTTTCAGGCGCGCATCCGGACGCTCTTCGTACAGATAGACATTGCCCAGGCCATCGGCGTAATTGCCGCCGTAGTTGGCACCGGCGGCATCGTCGATGACCGATACAATTTTATACGGGTCGGTCAGGTAGCCGGAGCTGGAGCTTAACGAGTAGTTAAACTGCATCAGCGTATTGCGGTCGATCACCTGGGTCACCCCGAACAGCAGGTCGAAGATTTGCTTGCTGTCGGAAGAGCCGTCGCGGCTGGCGGCAAAGTCGTCATCGAACCTGGCTGAGCCGTACGTGGCCATGCGGCTCTGGCCGACCGGTAAACCGCCTTCTGGTTTGATGCTGTCGGCAGACAGATTCACACCGACGGTCAGAGTGGTGTTTTTCTGGTTCAGGTAGCGCGACAGACTGCCGTTGACACCCAGTGACTGATAATCGTGCTCGGTGGATAAATAGCCGCCGGCACTGTAGGCCCAGTCGCGATTGATCGGGGCTGACCAGGTGCCGGAGAAGGCTACCCGGGTATCGCGGAAGGTATCGTCCAGCGGTTGCTCGCCGGCGGCGGTGGTGTAGGAACCGTTACCGGACGGACTGGTAAAGGTTTGTACCTGATCCGAGGCGGTGGCGCCGTTGGGCGAGGCACCGGTTAAGGTGTCCAGCGCCAGCTTCAGGTTCAGCTTGGTTTCGCTGTCAAAGTTACGGGTCGCACTGACCACCGGCTCCAGCGCGCTGACGCGGCTGTCGCCTTCGGCGTACATCAGTACGGCGGTATCAATGTCCCAGTTATTCAGGCCGGCGGCCTGAGCCTGTACCGGCAAACCGGTTAACAGCGCACAGCCGGCGGATGCCAGCAGGCTGGTCAGGGCGAGATCTTTATTAGTTACAGCCACAGCCGCCACCTCCGAATCCACGGCCACCACTGGAGGCCTCTTTGCTGAAATAGGTGTGATCATCCAGACCGGCTTCGACCGGGTCGGCGATCAGTTGCATGTCTTCTTTGGCGAGCACATCGCGTTCCCAGGGTTTTACGCCCAGGTCGGCACAGCCGCTCAACGTTGCCGCCAGCGTCAGAGCTGACAGCATCAGGGTGAATTTCATGGCGATACTCCTACTCTGCCAACAGAGTTTTGATGGTGTTTTCATAATCGGGGATGCGTTGGCTGTGGAAGCCGACGTGGGTGGCGCGCAATTTACCCTGACGGTCGATCAGATAGCTGGACGGCATGCCCATCACGCCGAAGGTTTCCGGCAGTTGCGCCTCGGGGTCGAGCAGTACGGTAAATTGCGCCGGTATCTGCGTTAAGAATTCGCGTGCGGCGGCGCTGTCGTCGTCCAGATTGACCGCCACCACTTTCAGGCCCTGCTCGCCAAAGCGCTGCTGCAGGCTGTTCATCCACGGAAAAGACTCCCGGCACGGGCCGCACCAGGAGGCCCAGAAATCCAGCAATATTACCTGGCCGTGGTAATCCGCCAGCGCGGCACTGCCACCCTGTACATTCTGCAGTTGTACCTGTGCTGCCGGGGCGGGCTTGGCGGCAGCGGCCGGGGTGATATCGGCAGCCAGCACTGGCGTGGCGCCCAGCACCAGCGTAAACAGGGCGGCGGCCAGAGGTTTAACAGGCATCAACAACATAACAACGTTCTCCACCAATGGATTGGTAATGGCTGCAGTCTGGCAGGCAAACCTTAAGCAATGCTTAAGGCTTAACGATGAATGGCTTAAGCCGCGCTTAAGGTTGTTGCCGCACCATGGCGGACGTTCAGCCATTCCCCCCACTGTTGCAGGGATTTTTCTATGATGTTGTGCTTACTGCATTGGCGTCGGACCGCCGCGTCCGGGTTGTTGGCCTTGTTGCTGGCCTGGTCGGCAGCGGCGTTGGCCGCCGCCGAGCCCGAGTTTTTACCCCCCGATCAGGCCTTTCGCTTCAGCCATACCACCAGCGCCAGCGGCGAGTGGCTGCTGCACTGGGAGATTGCCCCGGGTTATTACCTGTACCAGCAGCGTTTAAAAATCACCGTTGGCGGGCAGCCACTGAGCGGAGTGGTCTGGTTGTCGGAGCCTGAAGAAAAGGATGATCCGAACTTTGGCCGGGTGAATATTTTCCATCAGCAGTTGCAGCTGCGTATTCCGGCCGTGGCGGCAGAAACACTGGTCAGCTATCAGGGCTGTGCCGAAGGCGGGCTGTGTTATCCGCCGATTAAACAGCGGATTCCGGCCAGTGCGGCGGCATCGCTGCCGGTAGCGGCGGCGGCCACTCAGAATACCGAGCCGGCCGTGCCGGCCGCAGAAACCCAGGTCGATACCCTGGATCGTAATGAAGATGCCGGCGCCATTGCGGCCATGCTGACCCAGGCTGATGGCTATTGGGTGGTGCTCACCTTCCTGGCACTGGGGCTGGGATTGGCCTTTACCCCCTGCGTATTGCCGATGGTGCCGATTCTGGCCGCCATTATTGCCGGTCAGGGCGCGCAGATTACCGTCCGTCGTGGGCTGGGGTTGTCGCTGGCCTATGTGTTGGGTATGTCCGTTACCTATACGCTGGCCGGGGTACTGGTGGGTTACTTCGGTGCCCGCATGAATCTGCAGGCCGCGCTGCAAAGTCCGCTGGCGTTAAGCCTGTTCGCCGCCTTGTTTGTGGCGTTGGCGCTGGCGATGTTCGGTTTTTATGAGCTGCAGCTGCCGGCGTTTCTGCGTGACCGCCTGGATCGGCTGGGGCGCAACAGCAAGGGTGGCAAATACGCCGGCGTGGCGTTAATGGGGCTGGTGTCGGCGCTGGTGGTATCGCCCTGTGTGTCGGCGCCGCTGGCCGGCGCGCTGGTCTACATCAGCACCACCGGGGATGCTTTATTGGGCGGTGCTTCGTTGTTTGCCCTGAGCCTGGGCATGGGCGTGCCGCTGCTGCTGGTCGGGGCCGGCGGTGGTCGCTGGCTGCCCCGCGCCGGTGGCTGGATGCTGGAAGTGAAAGCATTTTTCGGAGTGCTGTTGCTGGGCATTGCCATCAGCCTGCTCAGCCGTATCCTGCCGGGCACCATCAGCATTCTGCTGTGGGCGGTGCTGGTGATCGTATACGCCGTGCATCTGGGTAACTGGGGCCAGTCGCAGGAGCGCAGCAGCTGGAGCAAAACCCGTCTGGGCTTATCGCTGGTATTGGCCGCCTATGGTCTGGCTCTGTTGTTGGGCGGTCTGGCCGGGCAGCAGGATCTGCGTTTTCCGCTGCGCTTTGCGGCCAGTCCGGTGGTCGGCAGTGAGCAAGCAGTGGCTAAGCCGTTGTTCCGGCGTTTCGATACCGTGGCGGCACTGAACGCTGCCTTGCAGCAGGCACAGGCGGATGGCCGCCCGGTGGTGCTGGATCTGTACGCCGATTGGTGCACCAGCTGTAAGGTGATGGAGCATGAGGTGTTTGCCCGCCCGGCCGTTCAGGGCTTAGCGGCGCAGGTGACCTTTCTGCAGCTGGACATCACCGTCAACCGCAGCGAACACAGCGACTTTTTACAGCGTTATGGTTTGTTCGGCCCGCCGGCTCTGTTATTTATACAGCCCGATGGTCAGGAACTGGCCAGTGCACGGGTGCAGGGTGAACTGAATGCCCTGCAATTCGTGGCGCAGGTGAATAAGCTGCTTTAACACAGAACAGGAACAGAGCGGATGCGGATTCTGCTGGTAGAGGATGAACCCGAACTGGG
>JAEWQT010000124.1 GCA_023399105.1 Pseudomonadota bacterium
ACGATGCATTCCTGCCGCTGGCACTGCAGCTGGTGGAACGCGGTGAACTGCAGCTAAACGCACTGATTACCGCCGCCAGCCAGCTGCCGGCCGCCGTTACCGGCTTAAGCCAGAGCCTGCAGGAAGGCCAGTGGTTTAACGCCGCGCTGATCAACCCGGCCAGCGAACGCACCTTCCGCCGCTCACAGCTGCTGTCGAAAGGCCGTAACACGCCGATTGCCGGCCAGACCCTGAAAGGCGCGGTCAGCGCTGTGTTTGTGGATGGCCGGAAGGTATTTGGCTAGAAAGTTTTTTGTCCGCTTATATTTCCGGGCATCAACGCAGCCGCATCAACTCTTCGCAATGACCGACCAGGCGCGCCACGGCGCCGCGGTTCGCCTCAACGGCCGCCAGACCAGCGGCCCCCATGGCCTGCCGGCCGGTGTCATCCGCCAGCCACTGCCGCAACGCCGCCAGCAATTGCTGCGGTTCTGCCGGCACGGTTTGTAACGCCCCCAACTGCTGCAAATCGGCCACGATCTGAGCGAAATTATGATGATAAGGACCCATTAAGGTGGCCTTGCCCAGCGCCGCCGGCTCAATCGGATTATGGCCGCCACGCGGAATCAGGCTGCCGCCCATCAGCACCAGATCGGCCGCCGCCAGCAGCGTGAGCATTTCCCCCATGCTGTCGGCCACATACACCTGCACCGCCGAATTAGCCTTGCCTTTGCTGCGGCGCTGCACTTTCAGCTGGCGCGTCAGCGCGGCGTTGGTCACGGCTTCAAAACGCTCGGGGTGACGCGGGATTAACAGCAACAGCAAATCCGGGCAGGTTTCCAGCAGGGCCGGATACAAATCCAGCAGCTGCTCATCTTCATTTTCATGGCTGGACGCCAGCGCCAGCACCGGCCGCTGCGCGCCCCATTGCTCACGCAGGGCCGCACCCTGCTCGGCCACGCCCTCGGGTACATCAATATCAAATTTGACCGACCCCGTAACTTCCAGCCGTTGTTCCGGCAAGCCCAACTGCAGATAACGCTCACCATCGGTGGCATCCTGCACCGCCACCCGGGTCAGCTGTTGCAGCATCGGCAGCGCCAGCCTGGGGTATTTCTGGTAAGTCAGCGCTGACTTTTCCGATAGCCGCGCATTGGCCAGCAGCACCGGTACGCCCTGCTCTTCGCAGGCGGCCAGCATATTCGGCCACAGCTCGCGCTCAATGATTACCAGCAAACCCGGCTGCAGAGTGCGCAGAAAACGCCGCACCATCCAGGGCAGATCCAGCGGCAGGTACATGTGGTACACACCGGTGCCGAACAGCCGCCGCACCTGCGCGGAGCCGGTGGGGGTGAAGGTGGTCATAATCAGCGGAATGGTCGGGTGCTGCTGGCGGAAGGCTCGTACCAGCGGTGCGGCGGCCAATACCTCGCCCACCGACGCCGCGTGAATCCACAGGCCACCGGGTTGCGGGCGATGTACCACCCGGCCAAAACGCTCGCTCCAGCGCTGGCGCCAGCCTTTATTTTTCCGCCCCTGCCAGGCCATAAACAGCAGAATCAGCGGCAGCAGTAATGCCAATAACAAGGAATAGAAAAAACGGGCCACGGTGATCATTCCGCCATAAAAAAGGGCGCGCATCATACCACAGCAGACTTTACCGGCAGCACCCAGCGCGCCAAGCCTGTGATAAACTGCGGCCTTTTCCACCACCGAAGAAGCTCTGGTTTATGGATATTACCCTGCCGAATTTTCACAATGCCCGCGTCCTGGTCTTTGGCGACGTTATGCTCGACCGTTACTGGCAGGGTTCCACCTCGCGCATTTCGCCGGAAGCCCCGGTGCCGGTGGTCAAAATTCAGGATATTGAAAACCGCGCGGGTGGTGCCGGTAACGTGGCGCTCAACATCGCCACCCTCGGTGCCGGTGTCGATCTGCTGGGCATTACCGGCAACGACGATAACGGCCGTGTTTTAAATGACTTGCTGCAACAGGCCGGGGTCAGCTGTCATTTCCTGCAGCATCCGCAACTGCCCACCATTACCAAACTGCGTGTACTCAGCCGCCACCAGCAACTGATCCGGCTGGACTTCGAAGAAGCCTTCAACACCACCGACATGAGCAGCCTGTATCAGGATTACACTCAGCAGCTGCAACAGGCCGGCGTTGTCATTCTGTCGGATTACGGCAAAGGCGCCCTGGCCGACACTCAGCGCCTGATCTCGGCGGCCCGGGAAGCCGGCGTACCGGTCCTGATTGACCCCAAAGGTACTGACTTTGAACGCTACCGTGGCGCCACCCTGCTGACCCCGAACCTGAGTGAATTTGAAGCCGTCGCTGGCCACTGTGCCGATGACGACACCTTAATCGCCCGTGCGCAGCAGCTGATTAACACCTACGACCTGCAGGCCCTGCTGATTACCCGCAGCGAAAAAGGCATGACGCTGGTGCAACGCGATCAGGAACCCTTCCATCAGCCCACCCGCGCCCGCGAAGTGTTTGATGTCACCGGCGCCGGTGACACCGTTATTT
>JAEWQT010000126.1 GCA_023399105.1 Pseudomonadota bacterium
AAGGCAGTGACGAAGTGGCGATGAAAATCCGTGAAATTGCCAAAGAACACAACGTCCCGCAGATGCAGGCACCGCCGCTGGCGCGGGCCTTGTACACTCACGGTAAAATCGGCGACGAAATACCCGAGGGCCTGTATGTGGCGGTCGCGCAGGTGCTGGCCTACATCTACCAGATGGATCTGTTTGTAAAAGGCCGGGGCCCACGGCCGGAGCGCAAACCGGATATGCCGATTCCGCGTGACCTGCGGGTGGACCCGGAGCCGGGGTGAGATTGGCTCAACGCTTGCTGTACTTGACGGGAGATGGGCGAAGCCAAAAATCATCCAGCGTCTTCCGTTCAAGCCTCTTCCGTCTCCCGTCAAGCGTCCAGCGTCCAAAAGTTGGACAGCTTTTTGCAAGACATCCGTCAGTGATGGTTTTCTGACGGATTTAACCCATGGCGACAGCCAGTAAAACACAGGTGATGGGGCAGCTGAAGCAAGGCGCTTCGTTGCTGGCCAATGGCAATCTCAGCATTCCGCTGATGGTGCTGATTCTGCTCGGCATGATGACGCTGCCGATGCCGCCGTTCCTGCTGGATATCTTCTTTACCTTCAATATCGCCTTATCGGTCATCGTGCTGCTGGTCAGCGTGTACGCCAAACGGCCACTCGATTTTGCCGTATTCCCGACCATTCTGTTGGTAGCAACCCTGCTGCGGCTGGCGTTGAACGTCGCCTCGACGCGGGTGGTACTGATGTACGGTCACGAAGGTGGCGATGCCGCCGGTAAAGTGATCGAGGCCTTCGGTGAAGTGCTGATCGGCGGTAACTACGCCGTCGGTCTGGTGGTGTTTATCATTCTGGTGATCATCAACTTTGTGGTGGTGACCAAAGGTGCCGGCCGGGTATCCGAAGTGAGTGCCCGCTTCACGTTGGACGCCATGCCCGGTAAACAAATGGCGATTGATGCCGATCTGAACGCTGGCCTGATTGACGCCGATGAAGCGAAAAAACGCCGTGCTGATGTGGCGGCTGAAGCCGATTTCTACGGTTCTATGGACGGTGCCAGTAAGTTCGTTAAGGGCGACGCGGTCGCCGGTATTCTGATTCTGGTGATCAACGTCATCGGTGGCTTTGCCATTGGTATGGCGCAGCATGGCCTGAGTTTCGGTGATGCGGTTTCTGCTTACACCCTGCTGGCCATCGGTGACGGTCTGGTGGCGCAGATTCCGTCACTGCTGCTGTCCACCGCTACCGCCATTATGGTGACCCGCAACAGCAGCGATGAAGACATGGGTGAGCAGATTTTTACCCAGATGTTTTCCTCGTCGCGCGCCCTGGCGGTATCGGCCGGGCTGATGTTTTTAATGGGCCTGGTACCGGGCATGCCGCATACCGTCTTTATTGGTTCGGCGCTGGTCGCGGGCCTGATTGCTTATATCATCAGCTGGAAAAAATCCGGCGGTGCGCTGGGCGACGCGGTAGTAAGGCGTTTAACCGGTGAAACGGTGCCGGCCGGGGCGTTACCAGGAAAAACGGCTGGTGGTGATAAGGCACTGGCGGCACCGAAAGAAAAAGCCGAAGCCACCATTAAACAAATGGAAGTGAAAGAGTTGGGTTGGGACGATGTCGAGCCGGTCGACCGGGTGGGGCTGGAAGTCGGTTATCGTCTGATTCCGCTGGTCGATAAAGCCCAGGGCGGTCAGCTGCTGAACCGTATTAAAGGCGTGCGCCGTAAGTTGTCACAGGAGCTGGGCTTCCTGATGCCGTCGGTACACATCCGCGATAACCTCGATCTGCTGCCAAACCAATACCGCATTACCCTGATGGGCGTAACGCTGGCGGAGGCGGAAATTTATCCGGAGCGCGAGCTGGCCATTAACCCCGGCCAGGTGTTCGGCAAAATTGACGGCCTGGCCACGACCGACCCGGCCTTTGGTCTGGAAGCCTTCTGGATTGATCCAAACCAGAAAGATCGTGCCCAGACCCTGGGCTACACCGTGGTGGATGCCAGCACGGTGGTCGCCACGCACCTGAACCAGAAACTGCAGCGCCACGCCCACGAACTGCTGGGCCATGAAGATGTGCAGCAGCTGGTGGATATGCTGGCCAAAACCTCACCCAAGCTGGCCGAAGAGCTGGTGCCCAATACGGTCAGCATCAGTCAGCTGCTGACCGTATTGCAAAGCCTGCTGCGTGAGCATGTGCCCATCCGCGATCTGCGCTCAATCGCCGAGTCTTTGGCGAATTCACCTTCGAAGAGTCAAGATATTGCCACGATGACGGCGGCGGCGCGTCTGGCATTAAGCCGGATGATCGTCCAGAACATCTATGGTAACAGGGATGAGCTGGTGGTTATGACCCTGGACCCATCATTGGAACAGTTATTGCTTAAGACATTACAGCAGAGCGCGCAGCAGGCGCAGCAATATGGACTGGTTCTGGAACCGGCCATGGCGGAAAACCTGCAGCGCTCCCTGGCTGAAGCCGTACAGGCGCAGGAAATGGCCGGCAATCCGGCCGTGCTGCTGGTTACCAGTCAGTTGCGGGCTGCCATGGCACAGTTCATCCGCAACAGCATTGAGCAACTGCATGTACTGGCTTACCAGGAAGTACCGGACAACAAGAGTATTACCATTGTCGCCAGTATCGGCGGCAAATAGTTGTGAGTGTCGATTATGAAAGCAAAACGCTTCACCGCCGCTAATATGCAGACCGCGCTGCGTCTGGTATCCCAGGAACTGGGCCCGGATGCCGTGATTGTGTCCAGCCGCAAAACCGCTGAAGGTATGGAAGTGGTTGCCGCGCTGGATTATCACAGTCAGAGCGCGGCCCCGGAACTTGAGCGCCAGCTGCAACTGCAGCAGGAGCTGGAGCAGGCCAAAACCCGTCAGCAGTTGCGCACTCCGGCCCGTACCGAACAGCGTGCCGCGCGTTTGCAGCAGGCCCGTGAAGCCGATGTCGGTTCGCAGGCCAGTCTGGCCGAAGTGCTGCGTGGCTTTAAAAACGACCAGCTCACCAGCGCTGCCGGCAAGCCCCGCGTTGCGCCGGTGGCGCAGCCGCAATCTCAGTCACAGCCCCGCCGTGTGCAGGAAGAACGCCCGCTGGCGCGTCCTCAGCCGGCGGCCGTGAGCGAGGTGAATGATACCGGTCTGTAC
>JAEWQT010000165.1 GCA_023399105.1 Pseudomonadota bacterium
TTGTCACCATTCCGGCTTTCCAGCTGGATGGCCGCTTTAACCGCGAACAGTTCCAGAATGTGCTGCGCATTAACGGCATGACCCCGCTGATGTTCCGCGCCAGTCTGGCTGAAGACATCATTACCAACCAGGCGCGTGCCGCCTTTATTCTGAGCAGCCTGGAAACGCCGTTTTCGGCCCGTTTAACCGAGGCTCTGAATCAGGAAGAACGTACTTTCCGGTTTACCGAAATCAACGCCCGCGCGCTGGAAGCGGAAGTGAGTCTGACTGAAGAAGACATTCAGGCTGCTTATGAGGCTTCCCGCGACCGTTACATGGCACCGGAGCAGGCCAGCATTCGCTATGTGCAGCTGCGTCGTGATCGCCTGATTGCCAGCCAGACCGTATCAGAAGACGAATTACAGCAGGCATACGATGATTACCTGTCCCGTGAAGCCGTTCGTGAACAGCGTCAGGCCAGCCACATTCTGCTGGAAACCGCTGACCGCAGCCGTGACGAAGCGCTGGAGCTGGCGGTTGATCTTCGCGCCCGTCTGGCTGCTGGTGAATCCTTTGCGGATCTGGCCAAAGAATACTCGGATGATTTTGCGACCCGTGATGAAGGTGGTGATCTGGGCCTGAGCGCCCGTGGTGCCTATGCAGATGCCTTTGATGCGGCGTTGTTTGAACTGGCCGAGGGTGAGATTTCAGCGCCGGTTGAAACTGAGTACGGTGTGCATCTGATTCAGGCGGTTAAAGTGGTGAAAGCGCCGGCTAAGTCACTGGCCGAGATGCGCGCCACACTGGAAGATGAAATCCGCCAGATGAAAGCCGAGCCGTTGTTCGCGGAACAACTGCAGGAACTGTCGAATCTGGCGTTTTCGGCTGAATCGCTGGCCGATGTTGCCAACGCGCTGGGTCTGACGGTGGAACAAACGGCAGTCTTTACCCGTGAGCTGGGTGAAGGTGTCGCCAGCAGTTCAGCGGTGCGTCAGATGGCCTTCAGTGACAGCGTGTTGCTGGATAAAGAAATCAGTGCTGTGGTGGAGCTGAATGACAGTGCGCTGGTGATGGCGATTGACTCCCATCAGGAGGCCGTGGTGCGGCCGCTGGATGAGGTTCGCAGCCAGGTGGTTGCTGCCTTGCGTCGTGATCGTGCTCTGGAGTTGGCGCGCAGCCGTGCCGAAGCGATTGTGGCGGGTAGCGAGAGCGGTGATAACTGGAAAACCGTTACCACCACCTTTGCTCAGGCTTCTGCCGCACCGCGTCAGGCACAGCAGCGTGCTTTCAGCCTACAGCCGGGTGAAACAGATATGGTCGGCTCCGCCGGCGGTTTTGCGGTGGTCACTCTGGAAGCCATCAACGCCAAGAACTGGCAGGATGTTGCGGTGACTGAGCAGCTGATCGAAGCCGGCCGGGCGCAAAACAGCCGGGCGGATATGCTCAGCTATCAGACCTGGGCCCGTGCGGTCAGCGACATTGAAAACTGAGGTGTAAACCCTCGTTTTCAGAGCAATAAAAAAGGGCCCTCGGGCCCTTTTTTATTGCTCTGTATCCTGCTTACTTGTCGTTCGGATCTTCCATCTCATCCACGCTCATGGCGCAGGAGTTAAAGCCGGCGTCGACGTAGATGTTCTGTGCAGTAATGCCGGAAGCCATGTCCGAGCACAGGAAAGCGGCCGTGTTGCCCACTTCTTCAATGGTGATATTGCGGCCCAGCGGTGCACGCTCGGCGTTCTTTTTCAGCATCCGGCGGAAGCTCTTAATACCGGCGGCGGCCAGGGTTTTGATCGGGCCGGCTGAAATGGCGTTAACGCGGATATTATCTTTGCCCAGGCTGCCGGCCATGTAGCGTACAGCGGCTTCCAGGGCAGCTTTAGCAAGCCCCATCACGTTGTAATTCGGTAAGGTCTGGGTGGAACCGTGATAGGTGAGGGTGAGCATGGAGCCATTACGCCCCTGCATCAGCGGGCGGGCGCCTTTGGCCAGGGCTACGAAGCTGTAAGCACTGATATCGTGGGCAATGCGGAAACCTTCCCGGGTGGTGACGCTCAGGTAGTCGCCATCCAGTTCGTGGCCCGGTGCAAAGCCTACTGAGTGGATCAGGATATCCAGATGACCCCAGCGCTTTTCCAGTTCGGCGAACACGGCGGCAATTTCCTCATCGGAAGCCACATCACAGGGCAGACAAATGTCTGAACCCCATTCAGCGGCCATTTTCTCGACCCGTTCTTTTAATTTCTCGCCCTGATAGGTAAACGCCAGTTCTGCACCTTCGCGGTGAAAGGCATCGGCAATACCGTAGGCAATGGAGTGTTTGCTGGCCACGCCAACAATCAGAGCTTTCTTACCGGTTAACATTCCCATAATTAATCCTTGCTTGTCTGAATGGGTGAGGATGGTCCGGAAGCCGTAGTTTCCGGAGCCAGTATGTGTCGGGTTGGTGTTTCGCGGGTCCGGCGCTGCGGATTGGCCAGCACCTCAGTACGTTGTTTGCGGTCAATCCGGAACAGCCCCCCGCTGATGGCATCGAAGGGATCAAACAGATCACCCAGCCAGGGCAATAACGGATTATCCGGTAGTTGTAGCCAGGGCCAGTGCAGGGTATAGCGTACCAGCGGTTCCTGATCGATTTTTAGCCAGCCCCGCTGTTGCCAGTCTGTCAGATTCACACCGGCCGATGCATCTGGCAGCTGTTGCGCCAGCCAGGCCTCGAGTTGGCCATGGCTTAACGGACGCATAAAGCGCAATTCCGCCAGGCTGTAGTGACCGTTACGGAGAAGCTGTAGCAGTGCCGGGGTGCTGACTTGCCGTAGATGGACGGAATCCGGTAAATCATTGGGGCGCTCGGGGCTGTGAGTTAATAGCTCCGGATATTCTTCTGCCACCGCAGTGCCGTTGAGCAGGCGCTGGCGCAACTCAGCCTTGGTAATAACGTTGGGGTTGGCAATTAAAATACGGCGGATGCCACTGCGTTGCTGATGCTGCTCGGTTAATACCAGGCGCTGTTGCTGATGCAGGTTTTGTACGCCGGGTTGTTGCAATAAATCCTGGCTGACGGGTAATAAATCGAGTTCGGCCCGTTGCAGATGCGCCAGCAGTTGTGAGGTATCGGGAACACTGAGCAGGGTGATGCGGGAAACATTAAAGCGCCCATGAAAATAACGCTGGCTGAATCCCCACCAGTTATTCTGGCGCTGCAGAACCAGGCTGTGATCGTGTTTGATGCGGCTTAGCTGATAGGGGCCGGTTACTGGTTCCGGATTCCAGTTAAAGTCTTCCGGCCACTGGCGTTGCTGGTAAAAGTGTGCTGCCAGTGGGCGCAGGGCGGCGATTTCTTCCATGGCCGCCTCAAAGGGATCATGCAGGTGCAAGGCGACCTGGTGGTCATTGAAAAATTCGGCCCGCTTTATCCGTTGCCGCAGGCGCTGACGTTGCCAATCCGCACTGTGCGCAGGATCGGTCAGAAAATTCAGGGTAAAGGCAATGTCGCGGTTGGTAACCGGCTGGCCATCAGACCAGCGGGCGGCCGGGTTGATCTGCAGGTACAGAATGCCTTGCTGGCTGTCGGTGGCCCACTGGCTGACCAGCATGGGCAGCCAGCGCTGATCGCCGGGGTGGCGGGCCAGCAGTGGCAACTGCAGGGCTTCCAGCATGGGCACGTTGATATGCGGTGTGTCTGGACCGAAACGACGCAAATGCGGAGGGAATTCCGGCAGGTACAGATGCAGGTAGCCGCCGGGATCCGGCTTACCAGCCCAGGTTGGACTGCTGTCATTGGTTTGCCAGGCTACATCCGGCTCAATACCAACACTGTGCCAGAGGGTGGGAATGGCCAGAGCGGGCTGAATGGACAGTGTCAGCAGCAACAGAAGCGGATGCAGAAGGTTCTTCATACCGGCATCTTAATCTGAGCGTTTGAGCGTGCCAATTCCTCATTCAGCCACATATTGTGTCTTTAAATTCACAACCGGTTCAGCGGGTGACATCGACGTACAGAGTCAGCAGCTGGCCGGGCTGTAAGTATTTGTTGTTCACCTGAGCCTGATTCCAGCGTTTAACGTCGGAAATGCGCACGTTGTAACGCTGGGAAATCCGTGCCAGTGAATCTCCGGAACGCACCCGGTACTGAATTTTACGGATCACCTCACGCTGAGCCGGGCTGGCGCTGTTTTTCTGGCTCCAGATCACCAGTTGCTGACCCGGACGCAGCGGATCCCGTGGGGCCATGCCATTCCAGCGCGCCAGCTGAGCCACCTGAACGTCGTGGGCGCGGGCAATATCCCATAAGGTGTCGCCTGAACGCACCTGATAGCTGATGCGGTTGGTGTTGGCCGGCTGGCGTTGGCTGACCAGACGGTTCAGGCGTTGCTGCTGGCTGTGGGAGTATGCTTCGGGGGCGCGGAAAGCCACCGGAATCAGCAACTGTTCACCAGCACGGATCACATTGCCGCGGATGTTGTTACTGTCTTTCAAAGCATCCGGTGTGGTGTTGAACTGGCGCGCAATGGTAATCAGGCTGTCGCCGGATTTCACCACATAACGCTGCCATTTGATGCGGGCGGAATCGGGCAGTGCGGCCAGACGTTCGTTAAAAATATCCAGCTGAGCCACCGGAATCAGAATTTCATGCGGACCAGCAGGGCGTGTGGCCCAGCGGTTATAACTGGGGTTCAGACGGTAAATTTCTTCCAGTGAGGTATCCGCCAGCTCGGCGACCTGGGCCAGGTCAATCTGGCCACCGGTGTTGGCAACGGCAAAATACGGCTCATCCGGTACCGGCATTAACGTAACGTTGTAGCGTTCCGGATCACGGATCAGCTTGGCCAGAGCAATCAGCTTGGGCACATAGTCGCGGGTTTCCCGGGGCAGATCGAGAGACCAGAAATCGGTTGGCAGGCCGCGTTCACGGTTACGGCGCACGGCCCGGCGTACGGTACCGGCACCGGAATTGTAGGATGCCAGGGCCAGCATCCAGTCGCCGTTAAATTCCCGTTGCAGAGCATCCAGATAGGTCAGGGCTGCTTCGGTTGAGGCGCGGATATCGCGGCGGCCATCATGCCACCAGTCCTGTTGCAGACCAAAGTCACGTCCGGTAGCCGGAATAAACTGCCATACGCCGGAGGCGCGGCCATGAGAGTACGCAAAGGGTTCAAATGCACTTTCAACAATGGGCAGCAGCGCCAGTTCTCCGGGAACGCCTCGGGCTTCAATCTGTTCGGCAATAAAATGCAGGTAGCGCACCCCGCGTTCGGCGACCCGGTCCAGATAGCTCTGATGCGATTTGTACCAATTCAGCTGGGCATCAATACGGGGGTTGGTGCTGTTCAGATCCAGCTGATAGGAAGCAATGATGCGTTGCCAGATGTCTTCGTAAGCTGCCTGGGGCTGAGCCTCCGGCTGCCAGT
>JAEWQT010000193.1 GCA_023399105.1 Pseudomonadota bacterium
GGCCTGTTCTTCTTCGAAATAGGCGGTAATAAAGTCGAGGAAGGCGCGGCTTTTGTTGGCCAGATAGCGGTTTTGTGGAAACACCACTTTGATGGTGCGTACCGGAATCTCGACCTGCGGGAACAGCTGTACCAGCTCACCGTTCTGTAAATGCCGTTCGGCAATGTAAGTCGGCAGCGCAGTAATGCCCATGCCGGCCAGACAAGCCTCATACACCAGATCAATATCGTTTACCGCCAGCTTGCGCTCAATGCTGGAGAGGGTGAAATTGTGGTCTTTTTCAAACTGCCGCAGCCAGTTGGAACGGGCGTATTCAGCGTTGGCAACGATCAGGATGCGATGATTCTGCAGGTCTTCCAGTTTCTCCGGCATACCCCATTCTTTTAAGTAATCGTTTGAGGCGCAAATCACGATCTTTTGCTCGGCCACCGATTTGGCGATCAGGCGGGAATCTTCCTGGGTACCGAGGCGCAGGGCGAAGTCATACCCTTCTTTGACGATATCCAGCGGCCGGTCAGAAATGTGCAGGTCAAAGCTGATGTCCGGGTATTTCTGCGCAAAGTCGGTAAAAATACGGGCCAGCTCGCGGCGGCCGAAGTTGGACATGGCGGTAATCCGCAGGCGGCCGCGCGGCGTGATGTCAAAGTCGGTCACCAGTTTTTCAGCTTCGGTGATCGATTCCAGAATGTTTTCACAATGCTGGTAGAACATCTGCCCCGCTTCGGTGGGGCTGCCTGAGCGGGTGGTGCGGTTCAGCAGGCGCACGCCCAGGCGTTCTTCCAGACCGGATATCTGCTTGCTGACCGCAGAAGGGGTTACCCCCAGGGCATCGGCGGCGGAGGTGAAATTGCGCGAGCGCACAACGGAGACAAAGGTTTGCAGGGAATCGATGCGGGACATATTAATGATTCATTCGCGGTAATCCATGATGTTTGCCAGTATATTTAATTTTTTGGCAAGAATAATCCGCTAGTTGCCTCTTATTAGACTTAAATCTAACAAGACTTTGTGACTGAGGTGTTCAGTTAACCGCTTTGGCCTGGCCTTTGCCGCCACGCAGATTCACCAGCCCGGCCGCTACAATCAGGGCGGCACCGGCCCAGGTGGTCCAGAGCGGAATCTCATCCCAGAACCACCAGCCCATCAGGGCGCCATAAATCACCGCGCTGTATACGTACACGCCGATTTTGCCGGTCGGGGCCATCCGGTATGCCTTGGTTAACGCCAGCTGGCCGGCGCTGGCAATCACCCCCAGCAGTGCCAGCCAGCCCCAGATTTCTACTGGTACCGGGCGCCAGTCAAGGAGTGCGGCGGGCAGCGACACCGTGGCGGAAATAACCCCAAAGTAAAACACAATGCGCTGGCTGGATTCGGTCGACGACATACTGCGGATGGTCACTTTGGCGGCAGCGGCCAGTACCGCGCCAAGCAGGCCGTTTAATACCGCATGCAGGGGCCAGTCGGCGCCGTTGCTGCTGCCTTGCGGTAACAGAATCACCGCCACGCCGGCAAAGCCGATCAGCAGCGCCAGCCAGCTGTAGCGACCGGCCGGTTCTTTCAGCCACCACAGCGCCAGCAGCGGCATAAATAAAGGCGCTGAGAGTTTGACCAGAAAGGCTTCGGTTAATGGCATGTGGGCCAGGGCCCAGAAATAGCAGTACATAGCACTGACACCCACCAGGCTGCGGGTTAAGTGGCCAGTGAAATGTTGGGTTTTCAGTTCGGCCAGGCCGGTATGCAGCAGCAGCGGGAACAGGGCGATCAGGCCGGCAATATTGCGGAAAAACACAATCTGACCGGTGCTGAGGTCGTCCGACAGATGCCGCACCATGGCGGCCATAATGGCCAGCAGGGCTTCGCCCAGCAGTAAAAACAGCGCGCCCTGACGTATTTGCTGTGTCACTCTTTAAACCGCCTGTACTGCCACTATATTGAAAAGCGCGCATTATACGCGGGTGTCAGCCCGCTGCACGGAAAGCTCTGTGGTTGTTCTGTATCAGGGTTGTTGAAGTGGTGGCGCGGTAAATTATTCATAACGGGTGCTTGAAAAAAATTAATCTGATCGCACATTGTGGATTAGTTAAATTCAACATGAGAGGAATGTCCTATGCGAATGGACCGACTGACCACCAGTCTGCAGAACGCTCTGGCCGAGAGTCAGAGTCTGGCTCTGGGGCAGGATCATAATCAGATAGATACCGTGCATGTGTTGCTGGCGTTGTTTGAGCAGACCAGCAGTACGGTCAAAGATGTCGTGCGTCGTTGTGGCGCTAATGTGGCCGAGCTGGAAAAAGCGTTGCGCAAAGCCATGGCCGATCAGCCGCGGGTGAGCAATCCCGATGGCAATATTCAGATTGCGCCGGAACTGGGGCGGCTGCTGAATCTGGCCGACAAAGAGGCCCAGAAGCGTGGCGATCAGTATGTCTCCAGCGAACTCTTTCTGCTGGTCGCGCTGGATGATAAAGGCGCTACCGGTAAAGTGCTGGCGGCCGCTGGCCTGAACAAAGACAAGGTGGAACAGGCCATCAAAGACCTGCGCGGAGGAGAAGCCGTGAACGATGCCAATGCGGAAGACAACCGTCAGTCGCTGGATAAATACTGTATTGATTTAACCGAGCGCGCCGAAGCCGGCAAACTCGACCCGGTGATCGGCCGTGACGACGAAATCCGCCGCACCATTCAGGTGCTGCAGCGCCGCACCAAAAATAATCCGGTTCTTATCGGCCCGCCGGGTGTGGGTAAAACCGCCGTGGTCGAAGGTTTGGCGCAACGCATTATTAATGGCGAAGTGCCGGAAAATCTGAAAAACAAACGCATTCTGTCGCTGGATATGGGCGCGCTGCTGGCCGGGGCCAAATACCGCGGTGAGTTTGAAGAGCGCCTGAAAGCAGTGCTGAAAGATGTGAGCAAAGCCGAGGGCAGCATCATTCTGTTTATCGACGAGCTGCACACCATGGTGGGTGCCGGTAAGAGCGAAGGTGCCATGGACGCTGGCAATATGCTGAAACCGGCATTGGCGCGCGGTGAACTGCACTGTGTGGGTGCCACCACGCTGGACGAATACCGCGAATTTATTGAAAAAGACGCCGCGCTGGAGCGCCGCTTCCAGAAAGTGCTGGTGGACGAGCCGAGTGTGGAAGATTCCATCGCCATTCTGCGTGGCCTGAAAGAACGCTACGAAGTGCACCACGGGGTGCAGATTACCGACAGCGCCATTATTGCTGCCGCTAAGTTGTCGCAGCGCTATATCAGCGATCGTCGCCTGCCGGACAAGGCCATCGACCTGGTCGACGAAGCGGCATCGGTGATCCGCATGGAAATCGATTCCAAGCCGCAGGAAATGGATAAGCTCGAACGCCGGCTGATTCAGCTGAAAATCGAGCGCGAAGCTCTGCGTAAAGAGAAAGACGAAGCGGCGAAAAAACGCCTCAGCGATCTCAATGAAGAGATCAATAAAGCCGGTCATGCGTACGTTGAACTGGAAGAGGTGTGGAAGAAAGAAAAAGCCCTGCTGGAAGGGGCCAGCAAATCCAAAGAGTTGCTGGAGCAGGCCAAGCTGGAACTCGAAGCCGCACGCCGTGCCGGCGATCTGCAGCGGATGTCCGAACTGCAATACGGTCGTATTCCGGAGCTGGAAAAACAACTGAGTGCAGCGGCCGAAGCCGAGGCCAGTGGCAAGCAGGAATTTACCCTGCTGCGCAATAAAGTCACCGAAGACGAAATCGCTGAAGTGGTGTCGAAATGGACCGGCGTGCCGGTAACCAAAATGCTGGAAGGCGAGCGCGATAAATTGCTGAAAATGGAAGACGTGCTGCACCAGTATGTGGTGGGGCAGGACCAGGCCATCAAAGCTGTGGCCAATGCTGTGCGCCGTTCCCGCGCCGGCCTGTCTGACCCGAACCGTCCGAACGGCTCGTTCCTGTTCTTAGGCCCGACCGGGGTGGGTAAAACCGAGCTGTGCAAAGCGCTGGCGACCTTCCTGTTCGACAGCAAAGACGCCATGGTGCGTATCGATATGTCGGAGTACATGGAGAAACATTCCGTGGCTCGCTTGATCGGTGCGCCACCGGGCTATGTGGGTTACGAAGAAGGTGGTCTGCTGACCGAAGCGGTGCGGCGTAAGCCCTATTCCGTGATTCTGCTGGATGAGGTGGAGAAAGCGCATCCGGATGTGTTCAATATCCTGCTGCAGGTACTGGACGATGGTCAGCTCACCGATGGCCAGGGCCGCCGGGTCGACTTTAAAAACACCGTGCTGGTGATGACCTCGAACCTGGGCTCGGACGTGATTCAGACCATGACCCAGGCCGGTGCGGATTACGAGCCACTGCGCGATGCGGTGATGGAGATTGTCGGCGGGCATTTCCGGCCGGAATTTATTAACCGGATTGATGAAGCGGTGGTGTTCCATCCGCTGCAGAAAGATCAGATCCGGGGTATTGCTGACATTCAGCTGGAGCTGCTGCGTGGCCGTCTGAAAGACCGGGATCTTGCCCTGGAGCTGTCGGAGGCTGCCATCAGCAAGCTGGTGGATGTAGGCTACGATCCGGTATTCGGGGCGCGGCCGCTGAAACGGGCCATTCAGCGCTGGATCGAAAACCCGCTGGCGCAGGATATTCTGGCGGGCAAGTTTATGCCAGGCACCACCATCCGTGCGGATGTGGAGGGCGAGCAGCTGGTATTTAGGAGTCTCTGAGTAACTCTGCACAGCTCTGCGCGAGTCTTTCCGGGCTGTAGAGCAAGGCGGCGAACGCAGAGAATGGCGAGTCCTTTTCAAGTTCGCCAACACCGCTATGCGGCCCGGAAAACCGCGCCCTGCGGGGATTGCAGGAAAGCCCTGACTCGGTGTCGCCGGGTTTTGACAGAACACGCTATGCCTGCAACCCGGCTTCGTGATTCAGAACTTTCCTGCAATCCAGAGCGGGCACCGAGTTATTCAGAGGCTCCTTAAAGCCGGTTGATTGTTCCGCTGTTCACTGAGGTATACTCGGCGCTGTTCTGGCGCCGGGTTACTTCTGTCTATGAAATCGTTGTTCTCTCTTTTATTCATCAGCTTGCTGGGTTTACCGCTGGCGGGCTGTACCACCGTAGTGCTCAGCGATACCCAGCTGCCGATGAGCAGCAGCAACCGTTGTGCCGGTCCGGCCGGCGTGTCGGTGCGTTATCACACCTTAACCATTGCCATCGGTGAGCGCCCGCATACCGGCTATGGCATTGAACTGGTGGGTCAACAGCAGAAAAATGGCGATTATCAACTGTTGTTCCGCGAAACCCTGCCGCAGCCGGGCATGCATTATGCGCAGATGCTGGTATCGCCCTGCTTACAGGTGGTGCTGCCGCACAACTGGCGCAGCGTCGTGGTGACCAATCAGGACAGTGGCCAACAATGGCAACTCACCCCGGCGGATGACGATGCCCTGGCCCCGTCGCTGAACAAGCAACGGCCATGATTATTCTTGGCATCGACCCCGGTTCCCGCATCACCGGCTTTGGCATCATTAAACGCAACGGTCAGAAAATTGAGTACCTGGTCAGCGGCTGTATCCGCACCGGCGACGGTGAACTGCCAGAGCGGCTGAAAAAAATCTTCGACGGCGTGACCGAACTGATTCAGACCTATCAGCCCGACCAGTTCGCCATTGAACAGGTGTTTATGGGCAAAAACGCCGACTCGGCGCTGAAACTGGGGCAAGCCCGGGGCGTGGCGATTGTGGCGGCGGTCAATCATGGTCTGAGCGTGGCCGAATACGCGCCGCGCTCCATTAAGCAGGCGGTAGTGGGCAAGGGCGGTGCCTTAAAAGAGCAGGTGCAGCACATGGTGCAGTATCTGTTGCAGCTGCCGGGCAAGCCGCAGGCCGACGCTGCCGATGCGCTGGCCATTGCCATCTGTCATGCCCACACCAGTGCCGGGCTGGCGGCGCAGGTGGGGGTCACCGGTGTGAGCCGCGGTCGCATGCGTTGAGCCGTTGCCGCCATACTGGTAGGCTAGGCGGCTTTATCAACCAGCCGCAGAATCATCATGATCGGACGTTTGCAGGGCGTTATTGTAGAGAAGCAGGCACCGGAATTACTGCTCGATGTAAAGGGTGTTGGCTATGAAATTCTGGCCCCCATTTCCACCTTTGCCATGCTGGGTGCCATTGGTTCGCCGGCCACCCTATATACCCATTTATCCATCCGTGAAGACGCGCATCAGCTGTATGGTTTCAGCGATAAAAACCAGCGCACCCTGTTCCGCACCCTAATTAAGGTCAGCGGCGTGGGGCCGAAAATGGCGCTGGCCATTTTGTCGGGCATGGACGCCAAAGCCTTTGCCATCTGCGTTCACAGCGAAGACATCGGCGCGTTAACCAAGTTACCGGGTGTGGGCAAGAAAACCGCTGAGCGTCTGATTGTGGAAATGCGCGATCGTTTAACCGAATGGGATGCGCCGGCACCTCTGTGGGCCGCCGCCGACAGCAGCGAGCAAGCCAGTACCGATGCCATGCTGCGCGAAGCCGAAGGCGCGCTGGTGGCGCTGGGCTACAAACCCCAGGATGCGGCAAAAATGCTGAATAAAGTCGCGGCTCAGGCCAGCAGTCCGGAAGATATGATCCGGCTGGCGTTACGCAGCACCCTCAGCC
>JAEWQT010000207.1 GCA_023399105.1 Pseudomonadota bacterium
CCGGAAAAAGCCTTTGCCCTGCGTTCTGACTATGTGGCCGCCAGCCACTACACCCGCTGCCTTGCACCTACTGGGCTGCCGGCGTCACTGAACAGGGCTGGTTTTATTTAATTGCCGGCGATAACGACGCCGCCGATTTTGTTAAAGACATACAGCCGCAATTACCCGATGGGCAATGGCAGGCACTGTCGGATCCCGCGCAACAACACGAACGCCGCGTATTACTGCTGGCCTCTAAACTGGAATGCGTGATGATGCTGCACCGCGAAGAACGCTTCTTAAACCGCCAATGGCTGCAGGAGCGTTTTGCCGATGAGCAGATCAGCGCCGCCGACCGCATAAGCTTATTAGCCGGCCGCCCGGCTCAGCACGTCGATAATGGCAATATGGTGTGCTCATGCTTCCAGGTGGGCAGTAAACAAATAGAACACGCCCTGCACGCCGGCCACAGCACCGTCGCCGCGCTGGGCCAGCACTTACGCTGCGGAACCAACTGTGGTTCCTGCATTCCCGAAATAAAAGCATTGCTGCAACAGGCACGCTGCGAGGTCGCCTTATGAAAACTCAATCCCGCCACGAACAAGGTTCACACTCAGAAACCCAGCCTGGTACCGTATGGCTGATTGGTGCCGGCCCTGGTGACCCGGAATTATTAACCCTGAAAGCACTGCGTATTATCAGCCAGGCCGACATTGTGCTGTACGACAGCCTGATCAGCGACGACATCCTGGCCATGCTGCCGAAGCGCTGTGTACGCCTGCACACCGGCAAACGCTGTGGCGCACACAGCATGGGCCAGCCCGATATCAATAAAGCCCTGCACACCGCCGCGCAAAAATACCGCTGTGTGGTGCGCCTGAAAGGTGGCGACCCGTTTTTATTCGGCCGTGGCGGCGAAGAACTGGAATACCTGCAGCAGCGCCATATTCCGGTACAGATTATTCCCGGTATTACCGCCGCCCTCGGCTGCGCCGCTGCTGCACAAATTCCGCTAACCCACCGCCAGTATGGCAACGCCTTAATGCTGCACAGCGGCCACAGCCAATACGGCGATTTTGAAGCAAGCCACAGCCCGACCCGCGTGTTTTACATGGGCCTGCGTCAGGCCGGCCAGATCACCGGCCATTTACTGAACGACGGCATCGCCGAAGATACCCCGGTAGCCCTGATCGTCAACGGCACCCTGCCCGACCAGCGCGTGCTAAAAGGCGTACTGATGGATTTACCGCATTTAGCCCAACGCTGCCTGCACGACAGCAAAGGCCCCGGATTAATTATTGTCGGAGAAGTCGCCGCCATGGCACAGGTGAATGCCGACATGAATGGCGTGGAGGGATTGATTGCCAGTGCCGCAAGAAGTGCGATGGCCTGAGTGCGATAGAGGAAGTCAGATATAAAACCAGCCCCCAAGCAAAGCCTGAGGGCTGAATTTAGTCAATAAGTTAAAAACCGTTCAGGATTTCCGCACCACCAGAGTACCCGCAATGATGTCATGCAAGCCTTGTTTCTTTTGCGTAAAAGCAATCATCAGAAAACCGATGCATAAAATCAGTGCCGACAGAATTTTACCCCAGTAACGGCCATTAGCCTTACCAAAACCGATCTTATTTCCATCTGCGTCAGTAACACGCAGACCAAACATTTTTTTACCCAGCGTAGCTTGCCATCCTGATGATTCTGACACAGTGAAATACAACCACTGCAACAGAGTGCCAATAACAAACCCCAAGGCCGATCCGGCGGCTTCAATTTCATGCAGGGCCGCTGATTCCGCCATCGACATACCCACCATAAACGCTAACGGCAATACGATGATAAAAGATGCAATCTGAACCAGAATGCCATCGACTATGGCAGCAATAAACCGGAACCAAAATCCTGCGTATTTTACAGTTACATTATTATCGTTATGCATTTTTAAATCCTTTTTAAAAAATTTAATAAATAATCAAAAACATCAGAATAAGACACAGACTACCGGTACTTTTTCATCACAAAAAAATACCGGAATCAGCGATTTCCTATTAAGAAAACATCCAACCAGTCGGATTTGGATGGGGTTCTTTACGATCCAACACCTGAATGCCTTTAATGCAGCGGACAATAATCCAAATAGCCCAGAACAGCAGTATCAGAACTCCGATACCAATGAACGAAAGAATAAAACCAACCATAAAATACAGAATACCAATCCAGAAAGTACGAATCTGAAATTGGTAGTGCGACTGCATCCATGTCGGGGCATTATCCTTGTAAATATAGGCCATGATTACACCAACAACGCTGGTCAAACCAATGACAATACCTACCATGTACAAAATATAAACAATTTTGGCCATGCCTTCTGTACTTTCAACTGTCTGAACGTTCTGCTCACTCATAAAAACCTCCAACATCTATCAAACAACCATTGACAAAACACCAGCTGGCACCAGGCAAGCAAACACCAGGTACCGAAGAGGTGAGTTGTCGGGTATAAAATGCAGGGATTTTCTGCGTCCATGCCGGTGCTCTGAACGAGCGGGCGGGTTGTGCAGCATCCCTGCAATGGATTGAGACTACCTAACTTCCTGCGTCAGCTCAACTACTTCTATAAAAATGAACCACTATCGTTTGGAAATACAATCAGCCATGAAAACTCTGTAATCAGTCGTGTTCTGACGTATTAAAGATCACATCGCGTATATGCGGATTTTCAACCAGCACGTTGAGAGTACGTATCGTATCCAGCACCACGAGTTCATCACCGCTTACCGTATGAATGCGGATGCATTCCTCGTGCTGGTCGTTGCGCTGGGTGTCTTGTGCCGTGCCGGTAACGACGCTTCCGTTACTTAGGGTTATGGCCACCGGGTAATGGAATAAACACACCAGCTCAATGCTGTCGTAATGTTCACAACTGATCATTGTGCATTCTCCTTCTCAGCTATCCCGCACCGGCGCAGTGAAGTACGACGCCACGATAAACACCAGCAGAAATATACCGCTACTTATCGCAATGGTGCTAACACTCAGATCACTGTAGCCCAGCCACTTTCCCATCAGCCAGCCGCTGGCACCACCCAGCCCCAGCGGTAAGCCCAGACTGGCGCTTCCCTGCATAGAGATGACCGAGCGGCAATGCGGACAATGCAACCCTTCTTTTTCGGACGCGCTCAGGCGCTGCCAGATCAGGTTAAAAAATGGCAGCACCCTGGTGCAGTAAGGGCAGGTTTTCAGCAACATCCCTGTTGTTCTCCGGAATAGAAAAAATTCGTGTTAATCCGCCAGGTAGTAATCCACGGTGGAGACCACCCGCACTTTTTTCAGGTACGGCGTGTTGTTGTCGCGGTCTTCAATGCTGAACTGACCCTGCCGCGCCGATTTTAATTTGCCCAGCCGGCTGTCGGAGTCGGCAGCAAATTGCTCGGCCACGGCACGGGCATTACGGGTGGCTTCTTCAACCATCGCGGGTTTCAGGTCGTTCAGTTGGGTAAACAGATAAGTAATGCGCTGGCTGTATTCATCGCCGCCGAAGGCGATGCCTTTTTTACCCAGTTCGGCTAAACCTTCCTGACTTTTCCGCACCAGATCGACCTTACCGGAATACACGGTAATGGTTTGCTGGGCGGTGTAGCGCAGGCTGGCGTTCTGATCGCCGTAACGCTCGGCCAGTTTGTCGGTAACAATCGCAGCCGCGGTGGTGATTTCGTCGGCGGTAAAGCCGGCCTCGGTCAGAAAGCGCTGAATCTCAGCGGTGTTGCGTTCAACAGTGCCGTACAGTGCGGTCAGGTTGTTGTCGCCTGCAGCAAACCGGATGGGCCACACCGCTATATCGGCCGGTACTTCGCGCTCGGCCAGGCCTTTCACCGATACAACGCGCTCATATTCTTTAATGCGTACGGCGCTGGTTCCCAGCAGCCAGCCCGCAGAGGTCAGGCCAATGCAGATCAGTAAGCCAAGAATAAATGCAGATTTGGTATTCATAAGGTTCTCCCTGAGGTGTGTTTTGACTGAATCCGTATTCAGCGGTTATCCGGATGCTGAGGACAGCTGATCAGATGGTCGTTCACTAGCCCCATGCTTTGCATAAAGGCGTAACAGATGGTGGGGCCAACAAAGGTAAAGCCGACTTTTTTCAGGGCTTTGCTCATGGCGCGGGCCTCGGCGGTTTCCGCCACGGCGTCGTCCATACTGGCCAACCGGTTAACCATGGTTTTTCCGCCGACAAAGCTCCAGAGTAATTCCGCAAAATCCACGCCCTGGGCTTCCAGCGCCAGTAACGCCAGCGCATTTTTGCGGATGCCGTACAGCTTCAGGCGGTTACGGATTAAGCCCGCGTCGGTCAGCAGCTGTTCAATTTCGGCATCGCTCATGCGGGCAATTTTTTCCGGCACAAACTGGTGAAAACAGGCGCGGTAATGCTCGCGCTTGCGCAGCACGGTAATCCAGCTTAAGCCGGCTTGCTGGCCTTCGAGGCAGAGTTTTTCAAACAGACGGATACGGTCGTGGCTGGGTACGCCCCATTCGGTGTCGTGGTAGTGCAGGTAATCGTCCCCTTTGGCCCAGGGGCAAGGCTGTAGCTGTGATAACGGCATTACTGGTATTTCTGCAGTATTAACAGACGGTTATTGGCCGGCATGGCAATGTCTTTCAGCAGGCGCAGCTTTTCGCGGCGGGCGGCCAGAATAAATTGCTCGGCGTGTTTAATGCCGGACTCCGGGTCGCGCTGTTTCAGCCACTGATCCAGCCGGCGATTGCCGTCGCTGGTGAACTTACCGCCGTAGTTAAACGGCCCGTAAAACACCGCCACCCCCGACTTCTTCAGCACCCGGCGCACACCACCGAGCATACTGCGCACTTTATTCCAGCCAATAAAATGCACCAGATTGGCGCTGAACACCGCATCCACCTGTTTTATTGGCCATAAATCCTGTGCCACATCCAGAATCAGCGGCGGCAGGAAGTTATGGCAGCGGGCTTTGGCACGCCAGGCGTTTATGCCGGCAATGCGGTCGGCCAGTTCAGAAGGCTGCCACTGCAGGCGCGGAAAGCGCCGGCTGAAAAACGCACCGTGCTGGCCGGTGCCGCTGCCCAGTTCCAGTACCACACCGACGGCGGGCAGTTCTTGCGCCAGCACATCAGCAATGGGCTGTTGATTGCGTAGGCAGGCTTCTGACACCGGCAATTGTTCATCAACCGGAATGGTCAGCGGAAACAAGGAGGGATCGTAGTGTTCGTGAGTGGCCATCGGCATAACCCTCGCGGTAGCGGGCAACTGGCGGAGTATGGCACAGCGGCCGGGGTGAACAAGGCGATTAAGGTTAAATTTATGTTGCAGAACGGGCAAAGCCGACGATTGCCTTTTTATGTCAGGAAGGGTCATTCTGCGCGGGTTGAGAGTCAAATTGCCGCAGAGCCCTCTAACCTATAAAATCCCCGCCATTGTTTTGCCAACTCAACCAATCCACCCGTGGGATGCCTCAAGCCATGCGCGCTACCGAAT
>JAEWQT010000210.1 GCA_023399105.1 Pseudomonadota bacterium
ACTGGCACAACCGGCCAGCAACAGGGAAGCGGTCGCCAGAGCGATCGTCAGGGTATGTTTCATGGTTTTCTCCTTGAAAACAAAAACGGCACAGCCGCTGAAAATTGTGGGTTTGAGAATAGCGGATGGAATGCCAGAATGCCACTGTGCCAAATCAATACCAAAGGACTAAATGGATGAAAAATTCGATGCAGCGCAGCGCCTGGCTGGATCATGAATCCGGGCCATAGCGTGGTGGCATCCTGTGGCTTTAACGTCCGCGGCCGTTACGCTCAGGAGCAATGTGCTTACATGCGGGCGCGCGAACGCCTGGCCGCCGAGCAGGGCGTAACCATCAGCAGCGTGGCGCATTTGTCTGAGTCGGTGCGAAATGACCGCAGCAATGTACAGTTCAATAAAGAAACACTGGAAAAGGTGAGTGAAAAAGACGTGAAAGCCCGGGTCAAAGATACCTGGTACGACGCTCAGCGTGATGAGTTTTATGTGTGGATGGTTACCGGGCGCTGAAGATTAATTCCGTCCGGAACATAGCGTTCCGGACGGCTGCATGGGCCAATCAGTGCTGATGGCCACCCACGCCGTGGGCATGGCCGTGCGCTAACTCTTCGGCCGTCGCGGCACGGATATCCTGAATATCCACTTCAAAACGGATGGTTTTGCCGGCCAGTGGATGATTGGTGTCCACATCCACCATAAAACGACCAACTTTTTCGACCGTCACCTGACGCGGGCCTTGCTCGGTATGCACCACGGCGGTCATGCCCTTTTTCCACACTTTGGCACCGCTCAGGTGCTTGACCGGCACGCGCTGAATGGCATCGGCACGACGGGCGCCGTAAGCTTGCTCCGGGGGCAGGGTAATGCTGACGTGCTCGCCAGCGGCTTTGCCTTCCAGGGCTTTTTCAAAACCCGGAATCATATTGTTGTGGCCGTGCAGGTAGGCCAGTGCGTCACCGTTGTTGGTGCTTTCAATCAGGTTGTCCTGTTCGTCAAACAGGCTGTAGTGCAGCTGCACCACGCTATCTTTGCTGATGTTCATTCAGGCTCTCCGCAAGGCCGGGGTATTTGAGGGGCGCTATTGTACCCACTTGATTTGCCCGGCGGCATCCCCATAAATGCCTGCAGAGTCAACAAAGGATACAACGTACATGACCACAATCGTTTCTGTCCGCCGCGGTAATCAGGTTGTTATCGGTGGCGACGGCCAGGTGTCGCTGGGCAATACCGTGATGAAAGGCAATGCCCGTAAAGTACGGCGTTTATACGATGGCAAAGTGCTGGCCGGTTTTGCCGGCGGTACCGCCGATGCCTTTACCCTGTTTGAAAAGTTTGAAGCGCAGCTGCAGAAACATCATGGCCAGCTGACCCGTGCAGCCGTTGAGCTGGCCAAAGAATGGCGCTCTGACCGTGCGCTGCGCAAACTGGAAGCCATTCTGGCGGTGGCTGACCATACCGCCTCGCTCATTATTACCGGTAATGGCGATGTGCTGCAGCCAGAAGACGATCTGATAGGGGTTGGCTCCGGTGGTAATTACGCCCTCGCCGCAGCCCGTGCCTTGCTCGACAATACCGAATTAAACGCCGCCGACATTGTCGAAAAAAGCCTGCAGATTGCCGCCGATATCTGCGTCTTTACCAACAGTAATTTCACCATTGAAAGTCTTGAAGACGGAGCCAGTTCATGAGCCAGATGACCCCGCGCGAAATTGTTCACGAACTCGACCGCCATATTATCGGCCAGCATAACGCCAAGCGGGCAGTGGCCATTGCCCTGCGCAACCGCTGGCGCCGGATGCAGCTGGAACCCGAGCTGCGTGACGAAGTAACGCCGAAAAACATTCTGATGATTGGCCCGACCGGGGTGGGTAAAACCGAAATTGCCCGACGGCTGGCAAAATTAGCCAATGCGCCTTTTATTAAAGTGGAAGCCACCAAATTTACCGAAGTGGGTTATGTCGGTAAGGATGTGGAATCCATTATCCGTGATCTGATTGAAACCAGTGTTAAATTGCTGCGCGAACAGGAAATGGAGCGCGTGCAGTCGCGTGCCGAAGTGGCGGCTGAAGAACGTATTCTGGACGTCTTGTTGCCGCCGGCGCGCCCGGTCAGCAGCAGCTGGGATACCACCGAAGAACCGAAAAAAGAAGATTCTTCGACTCGCCAGGTGTTCCGTAAGAAACTGCGCCAGGGTGAGCTGGACGATAAAGAGATTGAAATCGATCTGGCCCAGCTTAATGTGGGCGTGGAAATTATGGCGCCACCGGGCATGGAAGAAATGACCAGCCAGCTGCAAAGCATGTTTTCCAGCCTCGGCGGTGAAAAGAAGAACAAGCGCAAATTAAAAATCCGCGATGCCATGAAGCAATTGCGTGACGAAGAAGCCGCCAAAATGCTGAATATGGAAGAGCTGAAAGTGCGCGCGGTGGAACTGGCCGAACAGAATGGCATCGTCTTCATTGATGAGATTGATAAAGTCGCCAAACGCCATGACAGTGGTTCCGGT
>JAEWQT010000300.1 GCA_023399105.1 Pseudomonadota bacterium
AACTGGCCGGCCACGGCAATGGGCGAGGCACTTAACCGAATATCCCAGCCGTCACCGAAAGGGATTTTAGCCAGCCAGCGCGCCACCGGTAATTCTCCTTCGCCTTCCTGGGCACAGAGCAAACCAATGGTTTCCGACAGCTGCTCAGCCCGCGCCAGCATCACGCCCATCGGCGTTTGCCAGTTTTCGGCCACATCCCGACGGAATTCACCGTCTTCTTTCGGGTCGAGGGATTTCTGCAATAAATCGTTGAGTTTTTCCAGGCACAGCAATAACGGCTGCAGCGGCTCTTTAATATTCATTAACAGCTGGCGCAAATTTTCCGGCATTAAGCCCTGTTCAAAACGCAGCCGTTCCTGCTCACCCAGCATGTCCTGAAGCAGCGGCCACACCAGCGCCAGGCTTTGCAGAATATCGCGGATATTCTGCGGTGCTTCGGTTAACGCATGCATCATACTGACGGGAATACCGGCGTCGGCGACAAATTGCTCGATGCCCTTTTCCAGTTGTTGCAACCACTGGCGCTGACCGCGCACCCCCACTTCCAGACGGAAATGGTTCAGCGCTTTATCGGCCAGATGATGGCCTTCGTCGAACACATAAATGGTTTTTTCCGGCGCCGGCAACACCGCCCCGCCGCCGAGGGAAATATCGGCCAGCACCAGATCATGGTTGGCGACAATGACATCGGCGTCTTCCATGGCCGCCCGGGCTTTATAAAACGCACAGTTATTAAAATGCGGGCAACGGCGGTTGGAACATTCACGATGGGTAGCGGTTAAATGTGACCATTGTTTATCGGCCAGTTCTTCGCGCAGGCGATCCCGGTCGCCATCCCACTGACCACTGCCGTATTGCTGCAGTAATTTTTCGTACAGCTCGCGGTCCTGTTCTTCCGGAGTTTGCTCAAACAAATCCACGGTCGACAACAAACCGGATAATTGCTGCAGCGACTTATCGAGTTTCAGCAAGCACAGATAACGACCCCGCCCTTTCGCCAACGCAAACTTAAAGGGCATGGAAATGGTGTTCTGCAGATTGGGTAAATCTTTATCCAGAATCTGCTCCTGCAGCGCCACGGTGGCGGTGGACACCAGCAGTTTTTTTTCTTTTTCAATGGCAATGGGCAAGGCCGCCAGCAAGTACGCCAGGGTTTTACCGGTACCGGTGCCGGCTTCCACCACGGCAATGCCGGCGTCGTTGTCACGCTGACCCTTATCGTCTTCACGCACAGCGGCCAGACTTTTGGCAATTTCGGCAATCATCACCCGCTGGCCCAGCCGCGGTTTCAGATCCAGCGCTTTAATGCATTCGCGGTACAGCGACTGAATGCGCTCTTTGGTTTCACTACTGAGCATGGGTCGCTTCCGTTATTGAGGTACCGGCTGCCAGCCCTGCTGACGATTAACCGGTAACGGCCAGCCATCAACGTCCAGCACAATGCCTTGCGGAGTAATTTCCTGCAGCACAATGCCTTCGGCCAGCGGCTCGCCTTCGCGCCAGGCGCGGTTATTAATGGTAACGCTGCGCTTGTCCGCCAGCGGGCTGTAAATATGGCTGTTGATCATCAGCGCCGGTATCCGCCGCAGCGCTTCCAGCGGCGGCAAGCGCCGGGTTTCTACCCGTGCGGGGACTGGCTCAGCTTGCGGCTCGGCTGGCTGGGGTTCCGCCATGACGCTGGCGGCCGGCGCAGCCGTTTCCGCAGCAGGCGTTACGCTGACCGGAACAAGGGTTTCTGGTAAGCGGGTGGTGATCATAACCGGTGCCGGAGCCATGGAGACAGGTTCCGGCACTGCCGGCTGCGTTAGCGGCTGTTCAGCCATCGGGGCAGCAGGAACCCCCGGGGATGCCAGCCACCAGCCGCCCAATAACAGCAGCCCGACCAGGGTCATCAGACCCCAGCCAACGGGCAATAATACCGACCGGGCCGGTGCCGGGCTGAGCGGCACATGAACCACCGCCACTGCGGGTTGATTACCAGCCCGCTGTTGTTCCGATTTTTTCAGAGCATCCAGAATATACGACACGCTCAGCCCTCCTGCAGCCACAGCATAAACAGGGTTTGTGGCCCCAGAATACGGTCCGCCTTCAGCCCCTGTTGCTGCTGAAATTCCAGCACCGCCTGCGCCAGCAGCGGATCATAAAACGCATCATCCGGCTGGCTGCTCTGCCCTTGCGGGCCAATAAGCTGCCAATCATCCGGCCAGCTCATGCCCAGCCGCTGCCGCACCCAGCGCACCGTATCGTGCTGTTCACCGGGGTGGATCAGCTTACGATCATAACTGGCTGGCGGCTGCCACAACACCAGGCTGCGCCCGCTGAGACGACCGCCAGCATTCAGAGTATTAAGCAGCTGCCACTGTGGGCTGTCGCTGCCGCTCAGCTCGACCGCTACCGGCACCGCTAAACGCTGTAATGCGCTTAATGGCCATTCCAGCCACAGGCAGCGCCAGCCTAAAGCCGTCAACGCGCTGCAATCCGTAACCGGTGGCAAGGCCTGGGCGGCACTGAGCAACCGCAGCGGATCCTGTTCCGCTGTCTTTGGCGGCAACTCTGATGAATCCATACCAGCGCTGATGTCAGACAGGCTGGGCAATTCCCCCTGCTGCAAACTGGGCGCTAACCACCACAGCGCCGGCAGCAGCAACAGCAAGGCAGCCCCCGGCAGCACCCCGCGCGACCAGCCAGCGGCCCGATAATGTCGTTGCGGCAGAATTTCCCGCTGTGCGCCGCGCACCAACGCCCGGGTTACCGAGGCTTTGCCATTGGCGTAAGCCCCCAGCAACGCACGGTCGGCCAGGCTGTTTAACAGCCGTGGAATACCCCCACTGGCGCGCCATAAC
>JAEWQT010000321.1 GCA_023399105.1 Pseudomonadota bacterium
GGCGGGAAGTCCAGCCTTCGGCGGTGGCCTTCTTGCGGATGCCACGCTCGGATGACGGCAGGCCGCTCAGGCAGACCAGCTGTTGGGAGGTGAACCACTCGCTCATTCGTCACCCCCGAACAGATCCAGCTCGGGTTCGCAGGAGCGCTCGACGCGGGCGCGGTGGCCGGCGATATCGGTCATCAGGCGGTTAAGTTCGCTGAGCGCGGTTTCGGCTTCGGCGTCGCCTTTATAGAAGCGGGCCAGCACGTTTACGGCCTCGTTAAACCCGGTTTGCAGGGCCAGCAAATCGGCATCAATCACCGGTTTGGAGGTGGGGATATCGACCAGTAGTTTGTGGGCGCTGGCGGCGATGTATTGGGTAACGAAGGTGCAGCCGCAGGCATGTTCAAACGGGCGGATCAGGTTGGCTGGCATGCGGCCAGACTCCATCCACTTGTACAGAGTCCAGTGGCTGGGCAGCCCCATGCGGTCGGCAATGCGCTCGACGCCCAGGTTGTGACGCTCCTTCGCAAACTCCAGGCACAGCTCCATGCTGTGTCGTAATGATCGGGCCGCTGCCCGTTTCCAATTTCGCTTATTCATTGGGTATCCCCAAAAACCAACCGATCCAAAAACTGCTGTTTCTTGCCTCTATGCGCTGTTTCTGGCTTGCCCTACGCTGGGTAGGTGTCAGAAACGAAGCTAGGAGGAGCATCTATGCGACTTTGCGATGAACAGATGGGCGAATTTTGGTAGGCTCTCGGTATCGACTAGGCCAGATGGCCTGTGGCTCTAACCCAAGAAATTCGGCGACGATTCGCTCAACCTTGGGATAAGGCATGCGCAGGACATTCATGAAGGTGCGCGGGTTGTCATACCCGTTGGCGCGGGCAAGCTCAGCAACGCTGACTCCACGCTTACGAATGGCGGCTTTGATATCTTCTGGGTGCCAGTCGGTTACTGGGCGGGTCTCTGATCGGCTCATTTTTTTCGACTACCTTTAGCGACTTAGTTTTACGTTCAAAGCTGGCGGGCTTTCGTTGTCGTATTTGGTAAAGGTACGTCATAAATGAATGTTAGTAAACCGTTTTTGGAGCAGTTCCGATTCATTTTCGGATGAATTTGCACCACAAATGAATAATTTATTGTCAAATCAATGACTTATCGGAATCGTAACGCCATGACTGACGACTCAAAAATGGTTCCAGAAATCAAAAATGGAATCGGAACTCGACTGGAAACAGTGGTTGCAAGGCTTGGAGGGATTGCCCAGGTGGCTAAAACCACCGACCTTAGTCCGTCAACGCTCCGTCGTTACATCAACGAAGAAACAGACGTGAAGCTGGGAGATGCCGCCAGGCTGTGCCGTATGGCGGGTTTCAGTCTTGAATGGCTGGCGGACGGCACCGGAGAGCCTGGTGCAGTCGAAACAGAGCTGGATGATTATGCCCTGATTCCGGGCTACAACGTGCAGGTCAGCGCGGGCAATGGCTCAGCCATCAATGAGGAGCAAGTCACACGGAAGCTGGCATTCCGCCGCAAATGGCTGAGATTCCGTGGCCTGCATGAGAAGAACCTGGCGGTAGTATTCGCCAAGGGTGATTCAATGGAACCGACCATCAGTGACAACAACACCATCATGGTCGATACCAGCGATAACGTGCCCCAGGATGGCCGTATGTACGTTATTCGTGTGGATGACCATTTGCTGGTGAAGCGCACTCAGATCGTGCCAGGTCAGGGCGTGCAGCTAATCAGCGACAATAAGGACTACCCGCCGATGCTGGTGAAACTCGGCAACGCCGACACCACCATTGAATTTGTGGGCCGCGTCGTTTGGATTGGTAAAGACGTTTAATCTTAACTGATGTGTCGCAGACCGGTTTTCTTCACATTTCCGGCGCGACACATCATTGAGACAGCTTCCCGCTTAATTTCCGCTTAACGTCCCTTTAAGCCCCGTGTTTACGGGCTTTCTCCCATCATTTCCCAGCCAATCCCACTTATTCCCGGTATCTCAAGTGATCTGTCTGGTTACACTTGGCCGCGTATGCTTAATTGGCTTTGGTAAACGAGGAAGCGACCAACGGGAGTAACAGCTGGAACGCGGGCCAGAGGGGTTCGCAAGGGGATACCTCCCCTTGCATAGTCCGCGGGCGAAGCCCGCAAAAAGCTGCCACGCAGTGGCAGCTAAACCAGCCCGGCAGGGCTGGCATCCGCTCTTAAATAAAAACTTGTATCAGCATCCTTAAGCCGGTGATCAACAAAACAACGGCAAAAACTTTCTTGAGTTTGCCGGCATCCAGCCTGGCCGCCAACGATGCGCCGATCGGAGCAAACACAACCGTCAGCGGCACAATGCACAAAAAGCCTGCCAGATTGACTAACCCAAAGGTTCCCACCGGTGCATCTGCCGGCGTGGTGCCCAACAGCAGCATGGTCAGCGCACCGGGTAATGAAATAATCAGGCCGATGGCTGCGGCCGTACCAACGGCTTTGTGGGCCGGGTAGTTGTAAAGAGTAAGCAGTGGCACAGAAATCGTACCGCCGCCAATGCCGACCATGGAACTGAAAAAGCCAATTGAGGTGCCCATCACGTTTTGCCCGGTTTTACCCGGCAGGGCAGGAAATAATGCTGATTTTCCGGTTCGAAACAGCATATTTAATGCGGATAAAGTGGCGATGACGCCGAACAATACCGTCAGCCATGTCCCGTCAGCGCGGGTTACCAGCCAGCTTCCAGCCAGGACGCCAATAAGAATAAACAGACTCCAGCGCTTTAACAGATCAACATCGACGTTACCTTTTTGCCTGTGTGAGCGTATTGAGCTGATCGATGTCGGCACAATGGTTGCCAGAGAGGTCGCCGTGGCGACGATCATTGCGGATTCCGGTGAAACGCCAAAACCCTGAAAGATAAAAAATAACACCGGCACAATGACGATGCCGCCACCGACCCCAAGCAGGCCCGCCAGTATGCCGGCGAAAATACCGGTTGCGATCAGGGCCAGAAGCGTCGGTAAATGGTCGATTAATAATTCGATAATGTTCATTAACAGATGACTTGATTGAAAGATGGGTAAACGGAATAAATCCAACAGGGGCGGTGTCGCCCCATTGGATTTTCAGCAAGGATCAGGCGGAAAGCTCTTTTCTGACGATCTCTGCCCCGGCCGCCAGAGCATGGAGTTTCCCTCTTGCCACATCGCGGGACAGTGGTGCCATGCCGCAGTTGGTGCAGGGATAAATCTTGTCTGCATCGGCATATTTCAGCGCTTCACGAATGGTCGCGGCGACCTCTTCGGGTGTTTCAATGGTGTCGGTGGCCACATCAATGGCACCGACCATGATCTTTTTACCTTTAAGAAGGGACAGAACTTCTAAAGGAACCCGGCCGTTGTGACATTCCAGCGAAACAATATCAATGCTGGATTTCTGAATCGCAGGAAATGTCTTTTCGTAGTGACGCCATTCTTCACCCAGTGTCTTTTTCCAGTCGGTATTGGCTTTAATGCCGTAGCCATAACAGATGTGGACAGCGGTTTCACAGGTTAAGCCGGCCTTGGCGATTTCCAGCGCCTCTATACCCCATTCGTTCACATCATCAAGAAATACGTTAAAAGCGGGCTCATCGAACTGAATGATGTTAACGCCTGCTGCTTCCAGTTCTTTGGCTTCCTGATTAAGCGCTTTGGCAAATTCAAAGGCCAGTTTTTTACGATCCTGATAATAGTCATCATACAGGGTGTCAACCATGGTCATGGGGCCAGGCAGCGCCCATTTAATGGGCTGGCTGGTCTGGGCGCGCAAGAATTTTGCATCGTCAACAAAAACCGGCTTCTGGCGGCTTACCGGGCCGACAATTCCCGGTACGCTGGCATCGTAGCGATTGCGGATTCTTACCGTTTTTTTATTCTCAAAATCAACGCCACTCAGGTTTTCAATAAAGGTTGTCACAAAGTGCTGACGGGTCTGTTCGCCGTCACTGACGATATCAATGCCAGCATGTTCCTGCTCTTTCAGCGTAATACGCAGAGCGTCCTGTTTGCCCAGGGGCAGCTCAGCACCTTCCAGTTTCCAGGGTGACCATAATGTTTCTGGCTCGGCCAGCCACGAAGGCTTGGGCAGACTGCCGGCGGTTGAGGTCGGGAATAGTTTTTTCATAATGATCAGTACCCGGCTTGTTGATCAGAGAAGGCGGCCGACCATGCTTCCAGTATTGGCTGGTGACGCTGAATAAAGTATTCAGCACACCATTTGCCTTGCTCGGTGGCCAGACGATTACGTTCTTCCCGGTCATAGACGACCTGCGTTAACGAGCAATCCTGATTCTTCAGGCTGGGTTGGTAGATTTCACCGGCAATGGAGTGCGCGTTGTAAATTTCAGGCCGGTAAATCTTCTGGAACGTTTCCATGGTGCTCAGCGTGCTGATCAGCTCCAGGGTGCTGTAATCGTTAAGCAGATCGCCAAAGAAAAAGAACGCAAACGGCGCGACACTGCATGGCGGCATAAAATAGCGCACCTTCATGCCCATCTTTTGAAAATACTGCTCGGTCAGCGACGATTCATTTGGCAGGTATTCAACACCCAGAACCGGGTGTTGGTTGCTGGTGCGGCGGTAAATTTTATTGTCTGAAACGCTCAGGCAGATCACCGGCAGTTTGTTGAAATTTGCTTTGTACACACTGGATTGCACAAAGTCTTTAAACATATTGCCGTGTAGGTCGCCAAAGTCAGCGGGTACGGTAAATTCGTTTTTGCCTTCGTTATGGCTGCGCAGCACGACACTGAAATCGTAGTCGCGCACATAAGAGGAGAAGTTATTACCTACGGTACCTTCAATCCGTTTGTTGGTTTTGTGGTCGATGATGTAGGTTTTCAGAATTTCGATGGTGGGAAAGGTCTCACCATTGCCCGCCACATCAATATCCACATGAATAATATCCAGCTCGATGGTGTAGCGGTCTTTATTCGGATTATCCCAATGCGCCAGCCCATTGAAGCAGTTGTTGATCATGTCGAGGGCTTTGCGCAGGTTTGCCTGGCGCTGTTCGCCACGGGCCAGGTTGGCAAAATTGGTGGTTAAGCGAGTATTGTCTGATGGTTGGTAGTGCTCATCAAAACGAATGCTCTTGATACTGTAGGTAAAACCGTTACTCATTTTTTCGTATTCCGTGCTGACCATAAAAGATAACTGAGCACGTTATACATGGCTTAAAGCATGAGAAATATTGATTTTATCTCATCAAGTCATTACTTATGCTCATGGGTTTGTCGTTGCTGTCGGATACTGGTAAGTGCGCGCCAGTTCAGTAAAGGCCTGCAGATATTCGATATCGCCGTCATTTTCACGGGTACCCAGATAAATCTGTTTGGCGATGCCATGCTCGCCCAGTCGAACCACGGCCAAGGGTAGCCTGGCGCAGTATTCTTCTGCCAGCCAGCGCGGCAGGGCCGCCACGCCTCGGCCGCAGGCGACCATCTGCAGCATAATATCGGTGGTTTCGCTGGTTTTGTGTTGCTTAGGTACCACCATGGCCGGGTTGAGAAACTGGGTGTAGATGTCCAGCCGGTCGGTTGGCACCGGATAGGTCAGCAAAACCTGGTCACGCAGGTCTTCTGCCCGGGCGTATTCAACAGCCGTTAACGGATGGTGTTGGGGAACCACCAGAACCTGCTCGTAATCAAAAACCGGCTGAAAGTTCAGGCCGCTTTTATAGAAGGGGTCGGGTGTTACCAGCAGGTCGATTTCGTAATCCAGCAGCGCGCCAACACCACCGAATTGAAATTTCTGTTTTACATCCACATCCACATCGGGCCAGGCATCAAGAAATGGCGATACCACTTTTAGCAGCCATTGGTAACAGGGGTGGCATTCCATACCAATTCTTAATGTGCCGCGTTCACCGCAGGCAATC
>JAEWQT010000026.1 GCA_023399105.1 Pseudomonadota bacterium
GTGCTGACCAGTTCGGCTGCGGCCGACGGGGTGGCGGCCCGCACATCGGCGACAAAATCGGCGATGGTAACGTCCACTTCATGGCCGACGGCGCTGATCACCGGCAGTTGTGACTGAAAAATAGCCCGGGCCACCGCTTCTTCGTTAAAGCACCACAGGTCTTCCAGCGAACCGCCGCCACGCCCAACAATTAAGGCATCGACACGCTGGTCACGGTTGGCCCGTTCAATGGCGGCGACAATCTGGGCCGTCGCTTCTTTACCTTGTACCGCGGTGGGGTAAATATCCACTTCCAATGACGGGTCGCGGCGGGCCAGAACGGTCAGGATGTCGTGAATGGCGGCGCCCGTCGGCGAGGTGATCACACCGATACGGCGCACGGGCGGCAGGGGTTTTTTACAGGCCGGATCAAACAGACCTTCCAGCGCCAGCCGCTCTTTTAACTGCTGAAACGCCAGTAACAGCGCACCTTCACCGGCGGGCTGCATGCTGTCGACAATTAACTGATAGTCGCCACGGTTTTCATACAGGCTGACTTTGCCACGCAATTCAATTTTATCGCCTTCTTTTGGCTGAAATCTGAGCAGTGCCGTGCGCGACCGGAACATGGCACAGCGGATCTGGGCAGCGCTGTCTTTGAGGGTGAAATACCAATGACCGGAAGAGGGGCGGGACAAATTGGAGATTTCACCTTCCACCCGCACACTGGCAAACGAAATTTCCAGCAACTGCCGGGCGCGCTGGTTCAGCTGACTGACGGTAAAAACAGCAGGAAGGGTACTCACAGCATCAATAATCCGGGGGAAAACTGCTCGGAAGAGTGCCACGAAGCGGCTTTTGATGCCAGCTGCCAGACAGAATCAGCGCTGGGTCACAAAGTGTTTAATCAATAGCCTCATTCCTTTTGTCCGGGCGTAGACAGGCCTAAAAAAAGATATTAGGGTGGCGTCATGTCAGCAGGTGCTGGCAGTTTAAAAAAGGCTTTTAAAGGATACAGCCCATGAAAAAAATTATTGCTGGTGTAGTTTTAGCTTCCGCTTCCACTCTGGCATTTGCCGGTAACGATCTGGCTGGTTGTGGTCTGGGTACCGCTGTTGTGTTCCCGGATGCCAACGAATGGCATGAGCATGTACTGGCAGCCACCACTAACGGTACTTCTGGCAACCAGACTTTCGGTATGACTTCCGGTACTCTGGGTTGTGAAGGTGCTAATGGCCCGCTGAAACTGGCTCAGGCTTTCATGGAAGACAACATGGACCAGCTGGCTGCTGACGTAGCCCGTGGCGAAGGCGAAACTCTGGCTGCTCTGGCTGAAGTGATCGGTGTAGAAGCTCAGGATACTGCTGCTTTCAACCGTACCATGCAGTCTAACTTCGACAGCATGTTCAGCACCGAAGCCACTTCTGGCTCTGCTTATGAAGCAATGAAAGCCGCTATGGCGTCTGACGTTGCTCTGCAGAAATACCTGGGTTAATTTTTACCCGGTATAAGAAAAGCGCGCTGCGGCGCGCTTTTTTATTGTCTTTATTTTGTCGTTTTATGCGCACATGATGATCGCCAGCTTGTAAACAGGGAGTCTTCCGCATGCGCGGTGCCGTGGTTCTGTTTTTATCTGTATTGTTACCCGTATTTTCTTCGGCCTTTTCTTCGGCGGTATTGGCTTCCATGCCGGATCAGCAGCGTTTGCAGCAACTGGCCGACAGCCAGCAATGGCAGCATTTGCTGCATTATCGTTTGCACCCTTTTACCGGCCGTACCATGAGCCAGAACGACAGCCCGGAATTTTTTCTGGCGCCCGATGGCAAGCGCAATCTCTTGAGTGAGCTGAGCGCTGCAATGCAGGCATTTCAGCAAACGGGGATGGCCGATAATGAATCGGCTCAGTGTCGCTTTCCGGCCCGCTATTTCTGGCTGAAACAACAGCTGCCGGAGGTGGCTTTTGTGGATCAGCCTTGTCCGGAATTTACCACCTGGCGCGATGAGCTGGACGCGCATTATTTAACCCTTATTTTTCCTGCATCGCATATTAATTCGCCATCTTCCATGTACGGCCACACGCTGGTGCGTCTGGACCGCGAAGATGAAAGCCGCAGCAAGTTGCTGGCCTACAGCGTGAACTTCGCCGCCAATGCCGACACCACCGATAACGAACTGGTGTTTACCTGGAAAGGCCTTACCGGTGGCTACCCAGGGGTGGTGTCGGTGATGCCGTATTACGTGAAAACCAACGAATACCAGCACATGGAATACCGCGATGTGTGGGAGTACCGGCTGAATTTCAGCAAGGCGGAAGTCGATCAGTTTGTCCGCCATATCTGGGAAACGGATGACACCTTTTTTGATTATTTTTTCTTTGATGAAAACTGCTCGTACCGTTTGCTGGCGTTACTGGACGCCAGCTCTGAACGCGCTGATATGACCGATGATTTTGTGCTGACGGCGGTGCCGGTGGAAACCATCCGTGCGCTGCAGAACAATAACCTGGTGGCTTACAGCGAATACCGTGCGTCAGCGGCCAGCGATATGGAACACAAAAGCAGCGAAGCCCCGGTGCAGGTTCTGAATGTCGCTAAGGCGCTGGTAGACAGTGAACGCAATATTGAAGAATTGCTGCAGCCTCTGAGTGAGCAAGAGCAGGTGCAGGCCCTGGAGCTGGCGCATGCTTATGCCCGTTATCTGGCCATTAAAAAGAAACAGGCCAACCCGGTGTTGCGGGCCCGTACCCTGGCCTTGTTATCGGCGCGCGCCAAACGCCCGGTTGTGGCGGGGTTCAGTGAGGTTCCGGTACCGGCTTACCGTGATGATGAAGGCCATTTAAGCCGTCGGGCCGGTATTCGTGCGGGCCGGGTGTCTGGCGATGACGGTGCCGGGTTTATCGACCTCAGTTTCCGGCCGGCTTATCACGATGTGATGGATCTGCCGCAAGGCTTTGTGCCCGGTTCACAGATTCAGATGGGTAAGCTGGATGTGCGGGTGTGGGATGACGGCGATGTACGGCTGCAGCATTTTACCGTGGTGGATGTGTTGTCGCTCAGCCATCAGACGTTTTTTCAACGGCCGGTCGCCTGGGGCGTAAGCGCCGGGGTAAACCGTTTTATGGGTGCTGACGCGGAATTGCATGGCTTCCTGAATGTGGCTTTCGGCCGCGCCTGGCTGAACAACGCCGGCCGTTTTTATGGGCTGGCGGAAACCCAGCTGCTGGCCGACAACCAGTTTGATAAGGGCTATCAGTGGAGCATTGGCCCGCGGCTGGGCTGGCTGTGGCAGGGGCGCAGTCTGCAGGCGCAACTGGAAGCCAACTGGCAGCCGCTGAGTCTGGGGGATGATACTGACCGCACGCAGCTGAGTGCTCAGCTGGGCTGGCGGGTGAATGATGCGCTGCAGTTGCGGGCGGTGGCTACCCGTCAGTGGTTTGAACTGGACCATGCAGAAACTGCAGTGAATGAAGTATCGGCCGCTGTGCAGTGGTATTTTTAAATGCCCTGGCAGCAGGCTTTGTTGGTGTTGTTGCTGACGGGCTTGCTGAGCGCCTGCACGGCCACCACCGGGCTGTTTTTTTATCCGCAGACGGTCTGGATTGCCACCCCGGCCGACGCTGACCTGCACTATGACGATGTGTGGCTGACCGCTGCTGATGGTACGCAGCTGCACAGCTGGTGGTTGCCGGCGCAAGGTGATGAACCCGATTCCGGCATGATGGTGCTGTACCTGCACGGCAACGCTGAAAACATCAGCAGCCACAGCCGCAGTATATATTGGTTGCCGGCCTCTGGGGTGAGTGTACTGGCGCTGGATTACCGTGGTTTTGGCGCTTCCGGCGGCCGGGCGCTGTTGCCGGCTGTTTTGCAGGATGTGGAGGCGGCGGCGGCCTGGCTGCGCAGCCGCTTTCCGCATAAAAAACTCATCGTCTTGGGGCAGAGCATTGGTACCGCGCTGGCGGTGAATTTTGTTGCTGCTGCCGGCCCGCAGTATCAGGTGCAGGGGCTTATTCTGGATGCCTCGTTTACCGGCTTCGGGACGGTGGCCCGTGATGCCATGAGCAGCAGCTGGCTGGGCTGGCTGGTGTGGCCATTCACGGTATTGGTGCCGGCTGACTGGGACCCGCAGGATAAAAACCTGCCGGCTGATTTGCCGGTATTGATGCTGCACAGCCCCGACGATGCGGTGGTTCGTTATCAGCAGGGGCGGCGGTTGTTTGAGCGCTGGCAGCAGCAACCGCGCCAGGCACCGCTGTGCTGGCTGGACAGCCAGGGCCCGCACGTTGCCAGCTTTGCCTTTGCCGATGTGCGCGCTGCGACATTGGCCTTTATGCATCGTTTGCAATGTGAAGGCTAAGCGGCGTCTGGCTGCTGGCTTCTATGCTGAAAGATAGGCCGGAGCACTGGTGGAACAGTGAATGATCCGTAGCCCGCACTTCCAGTACCCCCGGCCTTTCGTTATAATGCGACGCCTTTTCCACCCCACGTTCTGGAAGGCACTTTATGTTGCGAATCGCTCAGGATGCACTCACCTTCGATGATGTGCTGTTGATTCCCGGTTATTCCGAAGTACTGCCCAATCAGGTCAGCCTGAAAACCCGCCT
>JAEWQT010000033.1 GCA_023399105.1 Pseudomonadota bacterium
GGCAAAATCCTGCGTATCAGGCCGGCTCATGCCCGCACCTCAATCAAGGTGTCGCCAGTCGCTGGCACCAGTTCGCCAATACAGCCGGCATACACTCCCGCGCTGCTCAGCAGATTTTCCAGCGTTGCGGCCTGTTCCGGGCGCACGGCAATCAATAAACCACCGCTGGTTTGCGGGTCGCAGAACAGGGCTTTTTGTTCATCGGTTAACGGCGCCAGCTTGTGGCCATAAGAGTCGAAATTACGCGTGGTGCCACCCGGCAGACAGCCCTTGGCTATATAATCCCGCACCGGCGCCAGCACCGGAATCGCATTTTCGTGCAGCACGGCATTCACGCCGCTGCCTTCGCACACTTCCAGCAAGTGCCCCATTAACCCGAAGCCGGTGACGTCGGTAATGGCTTCCACGCCTTCCAGCTGAGAAACCTCAGCGCCGATTGTATTCATGATGCACATCACATCGCGCGCCAGAAACTCGTGCTCCGGCAGCAGCTTTTTCTGCTTCTGCGCGGTGGTCAGAATGCCCACGCCCAGCGGTTTGGTCAGATACAGTTTGCAGCCTGCCGAGGCGGTGTTGTTCTGTTTTAAGCGCGATTTTTCCACCAGCCCGGTGACGGCCAGACCGAAAATAGGCTCCGGACAATCAATGCTGTGACCGCCCGCTAAGGTAATACCGGCATCGGCGCAGGCCTGCCGGCCGCCATCGACCACGCGCTGGGCGACTTCCGGCGGCAGCAGGTTTACCGGCCAACCGAGAATGGCGATGGCCATTAACGGCTTACCGCCCATGGCGTAAATATCGCTGATGGCGTTGGTGGCAGCGATGCGCCCGAAATCAAACGGGTCATCGGCAATCGGCATAAAAAAGTCGGTGGTGCTTAAAATCACCTGACCGTTACCCAGATCGTAAGCGGCGGCGTCGTCTTTACTGCTGTTGCCCACCAGCAGGTTGGCATCGGTGGGAAACTGCAGGGGCGAGGCCAGAATGCTGTCGAGAATTTTTGGCGAAATTTTGCAGCCGCAGCCGGCGCCGTGGCTGTATTCGGTGAGTTTGATGGCGGTGGCGGATACTGAAGTGGTCACGCTGCGTCCCCGTGAATAAAAGCAGCGCGCATCATAGCCGGCCCGGCGCCGGCCATAAAGTAACAAACCACTCAGGGGGCCGGGCAAGCCTGCACATGCGGGTTGCCGCGCCCCTGCAGCAAGGCAATGCGACGATCACGCTCGCACTCCCAGGCATCCGGCGGGTCGAGCTTGCTCCAGGCGGTAAACAGCTGATTCTGCTGCCGACTGATCTGCAGACCGTATTGATCGCGCATATAAAAATAGATACGCGCCACGTCGCCGCGACGGTCGTCTTTGGGTTCGGCACGGCGCAGTTTGAAGTCCACTTCAAAATCACACTGACCGTACACGCGCGGCTCACCCTCGAGCATGCCAAAGCGATAGTTGGAACGGTCACCATTCAGCTCGCCCACCGCCGGCACCAGGTTGTGCAGGTCGGCTTCCATGCGGCGGAACTGGGCATCGGTTTTCACGCAGTGTTTCCGCCCACCGTTTTGCCAGCATTGGCGCTGGTGACCAAATTCCCACGCCGGTACCACATGCTCCCACTCCAGCCGCGCGCCGCGCTTAGCGTTTTTGCGCGGTGCGTAGCCACAACTGCGGGCATCAATCTGCTTGCCGCTGAAGGCGCAATCACAATAAAAGGTATAAGTATGGTCGGCATAAATCTTTGCCGCCAGCCGTTTGGCTTCGTTGAAATTAGCCGGCCCGGTCTGGGCCTGAACCAACAGGGAAAACAGTGCGAGACAACCACACAACCAGCGCACAATCATGGTGATATCCGGGGTCAGAAAAACCCCGGCAATGTAGCAGATTGGCTGAGCCGGCCCAATACCAGCGACTTAACCGGCTACGGCAGCTGCCTGAATAAATGCCTGCAGATCAGCCAGCCGCATGGGTCTGGCAAAGTGATAGCCCTGAAAACATTCACAGCCGTATGCGTGCAACAGCGCCGCCTGCTCGGCCGTTTCCACCCCTTCAGCCACCAGACTCATGCCATAGTTGCGGCCAATGGTAATAATGCTCTGCACCATTTTGCGCGCATCCTCTTCGCTGAGGATATTGTCGATAAAACTCTTGTCGATCTTCAGCTCATCCACCGGCAGCCGGCGCAAGGCACTGAGGGAGGAGTAACCGGTACCAAAATCATCCATCGACAGACGCACCCCGGCCACGTGCAGGGCACGCAACAGATCCACCACCAGATCCATATCGTCAATAAAGACGTTTTCGGTAATTTCCAGAATCACCTGATTCCGTGCCATACCCGCTGCATCAATGCTGTGCAGCACATCGCGGACAAAGTGTTCACGGAAAAATTGTTTCACAGAAATATTAACCGCCACCGGAAATTTCACCTGCAATTCGCGCTGCAGCTGCACCATATCCTGCAGCACGGTGTGCAAAATAAACTGGCCTAATTCCGGCATCAGGCCGGCCGCTTCGGCCACGGCAATAAACTGATCCGGCGGAACAAAACCCAGCTCAGCATTTTCCCAGCGCACCAGCGCCTCAACACCTTTAAGAGTACCGTTAATATCCACCTTGGGTTGATACATCATATACAGCTCATGGTTATTCATGGCGTTACGTAAACGCTGTTCAATCTGTATTTTGCTGAGGTAGTCGTGCTGCATGGTGGGCACAAAAATCCGCACACTGTTGCGGTGTTTTTTGGCTTCATACATGGCGATATCGGCGGCCTGCATCAGGCTGTTGAAGTCGGTACCATGCTCCGGATAACAGGCCGCACCGACACTGACGCCCAGACTGAAACTGAAATGCCCGACCTGGAAATCGCGTTCGGCAATGCTGATTAACCGGCGTGCCAGCGCCAGCAGACTGTCGGTATCGGCGTTGCGGGTCAGCACCACAAACTCATCACCACCGAGACGCGCCAGCAGATCCTGCCGGCCCACCACCTGCTGTAAACGGGCAGTAATTTCCTGCAACACACGGTCGCCGCATTCATGGCCAAACCCGTCGTTCACGCCTTTAAAGTTATCCATATCGACAAACAGCATGGCGAAACGCTGCTGACCGGCAAACCAGCCCTGCACCTGCTCGGCCAGATAATAACGATTGGGCAGGCGGGTCAGCTGGTCATGGGTGGCCTGAAACATCAGTTCTTTATGACGGGCAATTTCGGTGCGGTGAATATGGTAAAAACCCAGGAACGCCAGAAACTGAATAACCAATAAAATCGGCAGATAAAAAATGCCGATGGCCAGCCATTGCTTGTGCAGGAAACCCTGTTCTATTTCGGACAGCACCCATAGTTCATATTCCGGGTTATACAGCGCAAACCCCCGGGTGCGGGCCTGACGACGATTCACCACATTCAGATATTGCACCGGACTGGCCGAGCTTTTGGCCTGTTCCAGCGTTAAGCCGCTGTCCCGTAATACCTGGTGCAATAATGAGGCCGCCACCGGACGATTAAAGGCGATATTCTGATCCATCCATTCGGAGGATAAATACTGCAGGTAATAATCACGGTCGCGCAGCAGCAATACATCATGGTGAATGCCACTGTGAATATCCTGATTAAAAAAATGCGAGGCTTTGCCCAGCCGCAAACCCGCTGACATCACACCAACGACCTGGCCGTTATGGTCGGTAATGCGCTTGCGTACCGGAATAATCCATTCTTTCAGGGTGGGCAGATAGTAGGTGCGGCCCAGCACCAGCTTGTCGGTTTCCAGAGCGTAGCGGAAGCTGTCGCCGGTGGCTTCACCGTCCTGCAGGTTGGGCAGCCGGGCAATTTGCAACAGGTTGGAGGATACGGCAATCATGGTGCCGTCGGGTTTGCTGAGCGCAAACAGCACGATGCCATCGCTGACGCTCAGCATGGCATCCAGAATCGGTACCGAATGCACCCGGTCGATCAGGCTGCCGTCCTGCAATAATTGCTGGCCAAGCAGATCCAGCAGCATGCCCTGGCTGACAAACAAGGAATGCAGGGCGTTATTAACCAGTATCACCAGGCTGCTCTGGCGCTCGTCATAACTCTGATAAATGCTGTCGGCCCGCTGCCACAGAACGGCAGCAAACATAAAGGTGCTGGCCAGTACGAACAGCAGAAACAACGTCCAGAGATTTTTGCGCAGAACCTTCATAGTGATGACCGGATGAGAACCCCGCCACTTTAGCTGAAGGCAATTGGATACGCTAAGCCATAAATGGGCCAGATGGCCCATTTATGACCAATATCAATCCTGCAGACGCAAATTGCGGGTGGCGCCATCCAGATGATCAGAGTCGGTTTCTGAACCGAGCTTGATCATCAGACGCAGGTCGTTCGGCGAATCGGCGTGGGCAATGGCATCTTCGTAGGTGATCTCACCCTGCTCATACAGGGCATAAAGGGCCTGGTCGAAGGTTTGCATGCCCAGCTCGTTGGATTTCGCCATCAGCGGTTTCAGTTCGTGTACTTCACCTTTGCGGATCAGGTCAGCCACCAGTGGCGTATTCAGCAACACTTCTACCACCGCGCGGCGCGAACGACCATCCGGGGTCGGAATCAGCTGCTGCGCCACAATGGCACGCAGGTTCAGCGACAGATCCATCCAGA
>JAEWQT010000038.1 GCA_023399105.1 Pseudomonadota bacterium
GCAAAGGCCACCGACACCGGGTTTTCACCGATGGCGGTATTGGTACGCACCCGCTTGGCAATGGCAAAGGTCTGGCGGAATAAACGCCCAAGTTCGGCGCCGACCGTGCCGGCTTCCTGCGCCACGGCATAGGCGGATTTCATCTGGCCGAGAATCTGCGGCTCGCCCAATACCAGCGAATCCAGCCCGCTGGCCACGCGCATGGCGTGCTGCACGGCTTTGTCTTCCTGCAGATAATAGAGCGCACCCTGCAGCTGCTCGCGGTCTATCTGATGATGTTGCGACAACCAATCGACCAGCGTTTGTTCCGGCAACTGCTCCGATGAACAATAAATTTCGGTACGGTTACAGGTGGACAGAATCACCACTTCAGCCACCGGGTCCAGCGCCTGCACCTCATTCAGCACCGCCGGCATACTGGCCGGGTCGAAAGAGACCCGCTCGCGTACGGCGACCGGTGCGGTCTTGTGGTTAATGCCCAGTGTCCAGATACCCATACTGACAGAAACTGCCTCTTGGTTGGCGGCTCTGCATACCAGAGCCCGGATCCGATAAAAGCGGCGATTATAAACATCTGAGCCGGGCTTTGCCGCTGAAATCTTTGACTTAACTGCGGGTCTGACCCTAAATAGTGGGCCTGAATCACCGGGTTATTGTCTTATGTTGTCAGAGTGTTGTGATTTTCTCCGGCGCCGGCCGGCGTTTTTTGTTCCGGCAGGCCTGCTGCTGTTGCTGCTGAATGGCTGCAGCACCCTGGCCAACCCCGCGGCAACACCACCGGCGGACCAGCCGCTCTCTGGCACCATCGCCGTCAACCCTACCCCGGACACGCCACCGGCAGCGACGCCCCCTGCAACAAAACCTATTCCGGCTGCAACACTGTATTCCCTGCTGGTTGCCGAAATGGCCGGCCAGCGTCAGCGCTTTGATATCGCCCTGTATCACTACATGGAGCAGGCCCGCAGCACCCATGACCCGGCCATTGCTGAACGGGCCGCCCGCATTGCGCAATTTGTCGGCAGCCCGCCGCACGCCAGTGAAGCGGTCGATATCTGGCTGCAGGCCGAACCGCGCAACCCGGCGCCGCATCAGGCCGCTGCCCAGTTGTTAATGGAGCAAGGCCAGCACCAGCAGGCGCTGCAGCATCTGCAGGAGTTGCAACGTCTTACCGGCATCAGCCAGTACGACTACCTGGCTGCCAGCGCCGGTCATTTGCCGCCGGCGCAACAGCAGGAATTGCTTGGCCATCTGCAGCAATTGCGTCAGCAACAACCTGAAAATGCTTCGCTCTGGTATGCCTGCGCCATTATGCAACAGCATCTGCAGCAGTATGACGCGGCGCTCAGCAGCACCGAAAAAGCCCTGCAGCTCGACCCGCAACACCTGAGTGCCGGCATTCAGAAAGCCCGCATTCTGGTGTTATTGAAACGCCCGGATAACGCCCTGCAATGGCTGCAGAAACTGCGCCGCCAACACCCGCAAAATAAAGGTATTCAGGTACTGCAGGCGCGCATTCTGCTGGAACAGCGCCGCATGGAAGAAGCCCTGAACGCCTTCCGCGAACTGCATCAGAATTTCCCGGAAGACTCTGCCATTCTGCTGTCGCTGGCCCTGCTGTATGAAGAAGCCGGCCAGTACGAGCAGGCCAGCGCCTGTTTTTACCAGCTACTGGCCAGCCAGGCGCATACCAACGAAGCGCATTTTTATTTAGGCCGCATTGCCGATAAAGAAGGCCGTCCGGATCAGGCCATCAATCATCTCAGCCAGGTTGATAGCGGGCGCGAGTTTTTGCCGGCTCAGCTGCGCGCGGCGCAGCTGATGGCCCAGGAACACGGCCTCGCTGCGGCGCGGGATTTTCTGCAGGATCAGCAAGCACAATATCCGGATCAGTACATCGAATTACTGCGTATTGAAGTTGAATTGCTCAGCAGTGCCGGCGACTACGTCAGCGCACTGGAGCTGCTGAGCAACGCCCTGCAACAGCAACCTGACCATACCGATCTGCGTTATACCCGCGCCATGCTGGCCGAACGCACCGATAATCTGCCGCTGATGGAAACCGATTTGCGCCATATTATTGAGCGCCAGCCGCAACACGCCGAAGCCCTGAATGCGCTGGGCTACGCGCTGGCTGACCGCACCGACCGCTGGGCCGAAGCCTTACCGTTGATTGAGCGCGCCCTGGCCATCAGCCCGGATAATCCTGCCGTGATCGACAGCCTGGGCTGGGTTTACTTCCGCATGGGCAATATTGAGCGTGCCCTGCCCCTGCTGGAACAGGCATTCAGCCTGATGCCTGACCATGAAATTGCTGCCCACCTGGGCGAAGTATTGTGGCTGACCGGTGAGCGTGAGCGCGCCCTGGAAATCTGGCAGCAGGGCTACGAAAACACCCCCGACAGTCCCATCATTAACCGCACACTGGAACGCCTGCAGGTGACCCTGGATGCCAACGGGGCTCCGGCTTTCTGAGGTTTTATGTTACGCACTACAAGTTCAGCACTGCTGCTACTGGCCGCACTGTTATTGGGTGGCTGTGCCGCCCTGCTGCCACAAGGCAGCCAGCAGGAACAACTAACCCGCCTGAACGCACTGCAAAACTGGCAGGTACGCGGCAAATTATCCGTCGTTAGCCCCGATGACAGCGTCACCGGGTATTTAACCTGGCAACAACAGCAGGATCAGTACGATCTGTTTATTGCCGGCCCCTTCGGCAGTGGCTCCTCGCGCCTCCAAGGCAACCGCCACCAGGCCGAGCTCAGCCTGCCCGGCTGGCCAGAACCCCAGCAGGCCAGCAGTCCGGAGCAACTGATGCTGACGCATCTGGGCTGGAACTTTCCAGTCTCCGATATCCGCTATTGGGTAAAAGGGCAGCCCAGCCCCAACGGCGCTGTTACCAGCCAGTACAACGATCAGGGCTTGCTGCTGCAACTGCAACAGCATGGCTGGGAAATCCGCTACTCGCGCTACCAGCAACGCAATGGTTTCTGGCTGCCGGGGCTAATCCGCATCAGCGGCTACGATTTCCGTTTTACCTTTGCCATTCAGGAATGGACCACCAATGACTGACTCTGCCTGGCTGAGCGTTCCGGCGCCGGCCAAACTCAACCTGATGCTGCACATTACCGGTCGCCGTGCCGATGGTTACCACAACCTGCAAACCCTGTTTCAGTTTCTCGATTATGGCGACACCTTGCACTTCCACCGCCGTGACGACAACGAACTGACCCTGACGCCGGCCATTGATGGCGTACCCTTTGAAGACAACCTGATTATCCGCGCCGCCCGTTTACTGCAACAACGTGCCGGCAAAACCTGCGGCGCCGATATCCGGCTGGATAAAACATTACCCATGGGCGGTGGTCTGGGTGGTGGCAGTTCGGATGCCGCCACTACACTGCTGGCATTGAATGAACTCTGGCAGCTGCAATTAAATCTGGACGACCTGGCCACCCTGGGACTGACCCTGGGGGCCGATGTTCCGGTGTTTGTTCGCGGCGCAGCCGCCTTTGCCGAAGGCGTGGGCGAGCAATTAACTCCGGTGCCGGAACTGCCGGAACCCTGGTATCTGGTGGTGTGCCCACAAGTGCATGTTAATACTGGAAAAATTTTTTCACACAAGGGGTTGACCCGCGATACGGCCCCCATTAATATTCGCACCGCGTTGAGGCAAGGGGGCAGAAATGACTGCCAGCAAGTTGTCACAATGCTTTACCCGGAAATAGGTAACGCATTGAATTTGCTAAATAAATTATCCTTTGCTAAGATGACGGGCACTGGAGCTTGCATATTTTCAAGCTTCGGTTCTGAGGCAGAAGCTATCAGAGTTTCTGACCAGTTACCGGCTGAATATGTGGCCTTTGTGGCTAAAGGTGTTAACCAATCACCGGCCCATAAGGTATTATTCAGACCGTCTTAAGATGCTGGGGTGTCGCCAAGTGGTAAGGCAGCGGGTTTTGATCCCGCCACTCGTAGGTTCGAGTCCTACCACCCCAGCCAAATCTCTTCTTTCCATCATTGAATATGTGCATCAAAGGGGACAGCTGTGTCTAAGTTGATGGTTTTTTCCGGTAATGCTAATCCGGAACTGGCGAAACTCGTTGTTGAGCGCCTGGATATCCCCCTTGGTGAAGCCACTGTTGGCAAATTCAGTGATGGTGAAATTACCATCGAAATTCATGAAAATGTGCGCGGCAAAGATGTGTTTATCATGCAGCCGACCTGCGCACCGACCAATGATAATCTGATGGAAATTCTGCTGATGGCCGACGGCTTGCGTCGCGCTTCTGCCAGCCGTATTACCGCCGTTGTTCCCTACTTTGGTTATGCCCGTCAGGACCGTCGTCCGCGTTCAGCCCGGGTACCTATCAGTGCCCGTGCCGTTGCCGACATGATGTCTGGCGCCGGTATTGACCGCGTACTGACTGTTGACCTGCACGCTGACCAGATTCAGGGGTTCTTCGATGTGCCGGTGGATAACGTGTACGGCTCTCCGGTACTGATTGATGACCTGGAGCGTCAGAATTACGAAAACCTGGTGGTGGTATCTCCGGATATCGGCGGTGTGGTTCGTGCCCGCGCCATCGCCAAGCAGCTGAACGTTGATCTGGCCATCATTGACAAGCGTCGCCCGAAAGCCAACGTGTCTGAAGTGATGAATATTATCGGTGATGTGAACGGCCGTACCTGTGTACTGGTCGATGACATGGTCGATACCGCCGGCACCCTGTGCCAGGCCGCTAAGGCACTGAAAGAATTCGGCGCCAAAAAAGTTGTCGCTTATTGTACCCATCCTGTATTATCCGGCCCCGCTGTTGAGCGTCTGGCCATGGCTGAACTGGACGAGCTGGTTGTTACCGACACCATTCCGCTGTCTGAAGCTGCCAAAGCCATCGGTAAAATCCGTCAGCTGACCATTGCTGGTCTGCTGGCCGAAGCCGTACGCCGCGTTAACAACGAAGAATCCATCAGTGCGATGTTCCGTTAAGGAACAGTTATACAGGTTCCTGCTGAACCCGCTGAAATAACCGTTTTTATCCGGGCCGCCCGAGCTGGTCGCAAGCTCTGGCGGCTTTTATGTCAAAACCAAGAGGAAAGACCATGTCAGAATTTACTCTGTCTGCAGTACTTCGCGAAGACGAAGGGAAAGGTGCGAGCCGCCGCCTGCGTCGCGAAAATGGCGTACCGGCCGTAGTTTACGGTGGTAAAGCCGGTGGTAACGACCGCAAGCCGGTTTCCATCACCCTGAAAGCCAACGAACTGAACAAAGCGCTGCAAAACGAAGCGTTCTACAACAGCATCATCACCCTGACCATCGGTGACAAAGCTGAACAGGTTGTACTGCAGGATCTGCAACGTCACCCGGCCAAACCAATGGTATGGCACGCTGACTTCCTGCGCGTGAACAAATCCACCAAGATCAAAGCGCACATCCCGCTGCACTTCATCAACGAAGACATCTGCGTGGGCGTGAAAACCGGCGGTGGCAAGATTGCTCACCACCTGACCAGCATCGACGTACTGTGTGCTGCCGGTGACCTGCCGGAGTTCATTGAAGTGGATATGGCCGCTCTGAATGTTGGCGATTCCATCTACCTGTCTGGTCTGAAGATGCCAAAAGGCGTTGAGTCTGTGGAACTGGCACACGGTGCTGACCACGATGACGCTGTTGTGTCTGTTATCGCTGTTAAAGGCGCTGATGCTGAAGAAGCTGCCGAGTAATTTCTGCTCCGGTGGTAACAAAAAAGCGGGGCTGGTCCCCGCTTTTTTTTATGCTTCATTTCAGTGTTTTATCTGACATCACTCTGCAGGGAGCCGGCCTTTTATGAGCGACTCTATTCAGCTGATTGTCGGCCTCGGGAACCCCGGAGCCGAGTACCAACACACCCGCCACAACGCTGGCGCCTGGCTGGTTGAAGCACTGGCCCGTCAGGAGGGCATCCAGCTGCTGCCGGAACGCAAATTTCACGGTTTGTATGGCAAAGGCCGTATCGGCGGACAGGACTGCTGGTTGCTGATTCCCACCACCTTTATGAATTTAAGCGGCAATGCGGTACAGGCTCTGGCGAATTTTTATAAGCTGACCCCAGCCCAGATTCTGGTGGTACACGATGAACTGGATTTACCCGCCGGTCAGGCCAAATTTAAATTCGGCGGTGGCCATGGTGGCCAGAACGGGTTGCGCGACATCATCAGCAAACTGGGTAACAACCAGAATTTTCACAGGTTGCGCATTGGTATTGGCCACCCGGGTGACAAAAGCAAAGTAACCGGCCATGTACTGGGCAAACCAAGCCAGGCCGAACTGAAAGCCATGAACGATGTCATTGCCGAAGCACTTTGTGTGCTGCCACAGGCCCTTGGCGGTGATCTGGCCAAAGCAATGAACCGGCTGCACTCCTTTAAAGGCTGAAATCGGGTAAACTACCCGGCAAATTTTTTACGAACACATACAGGACCTGTTATGGGATTCAAATGCGGTATTGTGGGCCTGCCGAACGTCGGTAAATCCACCCTCTTCAACGCCCTGACCAAATCCGGCATTGCCGCCGAAAACTTCCCGTTCTGTACCATTGAACCGAACTCCGGCATCGTACCAATGCCCGACAAGCGGCTGGATGAACTGGCGGCCATTGTAAAACCCGAGCGCGTGGTGCCGACCGCCATGGAATTTGTGGATATCGCCGGTCTGGTGGCAGGCGCCTCCAAGGGCGAAGGTCTGGGTAACCAGTTTCTCGCCAATATCCGTGAAACCGATGCCATTGCCCACGTCGTACGTTGCTTTGAAGATGACAACGTCATTCACGTGGCCAACCGTGTGAATCCGGCCGACGACATCGACATCATCAACACCGAGCTGATTCTGGCCGACCTGGAATCCTGTGAAAAACAGTACCAGCGCATCGTCCGCATCGCCAAAGGCGGGGATAAAGACGCCGTGGCGCAGAAAAATCTGCTGGAACGCCTGATTCCGCATTTTGAAGCCGGTAAAACCGCCCGTATGCTGGAGCTGAACGATGACGAGCGTAAATACGCCCGCACCTTTCATCTGCTGACCATTAAACCGACCATGTACATTGCCAACGTGGCCGAAGACGGTTTTGAGAACAACCCGCACCTCGACACCGTAAAAGCCATTGCCGCTTCTGAAGGCGCTTCCGTGGTAGCCGTTTGCAATAAAATTGAAGCCGAAATTGCCGAGCTGGATGACGAAGACAAACTGGAATTCCTGCAGGAAATGGGCATGGAAGAAGCCGGTCTCGACCGCGTTATCCGTGCCGGTTATCAGCTGCTGGGATTACAAACCTACTTTACCGCCGGCGTGAAAGAAGTGCGCGCCTGGACCATTAAAGTGGGGGATACCGCTCCACGCGCCGCAGCCGCTATTCATACGGATTTTGAACGTGGTTTTATCCGTGCTGAAGTGATCAGCTATAACGACTTTATTCAGTACAAAGGCGAAAACGGCGCCAAAGAAGCCGGTAAATGGCGCCTGGAAGGTAAAGACTACATCGTGCAGGATGGCGATGTGGTGCATTTCCGCTTTAACGTCTGAGCCACTCTGACGCCACGCATCTGCGTCATGAATAATGCGGGACAGTCCATTCTGGATTGTTCCGCATTTTTTATGTTTAATGCCCGGGCAATAAGTCACAGCAACAGGCTGTACACTCATCCGCAACAAGGAAATATGACATGGAAACAACGGAACACATCGAACTTGATGCCGACGTCATTGCGCTGATCAAGGCCGGTAAAAAAGTACAGGCCATTAAATTGATGCGCGAACGCGAACGGTTTCTGGAAATGGCAGAAGCGATGTCCAGAATCGAGGATTACATCAGCAGAAACCCCGGACTGGCCAGCACCGAGACCAGCAGCGAAACCGAAACCGGAAAAAGTTCTCCTGTAAATGGCATGGTATATCTGGTCGGCTTTGCCATATTGGGCGTCATTTTATACATAGCAGGGTCTTAAGAAGACTCTGATGTGCAGCCGGGTTGTAAACTACCCGGCTCGTTGTTTTTGCAATAGCCTTGTCATTTCTAATGGGTTTTAAATTCACCCGCCAGATCTTTTAATTCCGTAGCCAGTGCTGACTGATTTTGGTGTTGCTGCAAATCGGTTAACGATGGCTGCGCCTCCTTGTTCTGCAGCCATTGTGTTATCTCTTACTGCAATTCAGTGATCATCGGATCAAGCAGCTGGAGCATGGCCGGCAAAATAAGGATCAGCAGCTTATACCGCATAGATAAATTCTGAATAAATGTCATAACAGGCCTCCGGTTTGTGCCAGAGCTTAGGAAGCCTGCATCGCTTTGCCATACTTCCGGTCAGGTAGCCCGATCAGTATGGTTTGACACTGAAGCACCGCCCTATCCTATGTATACTGGTGCCCACAACCTTATCAGGATAAGCGCGGATGACTCTGAACCATTGGTTTGTTCCGGCCGGCACGGTGAACAACATACTGCCCATGGAACACAACCACGGCATTGTGCTGTTGTCGGTACTGATCGCCATACTCACCTCCGCCATGGCACTGCAACTGGCTGGCCTGGCGCGCCTGAGCCGTACCCGCAACACCCGCCA